>DATMFX010000159.1:0-9278 GCA_035555995.1 Hyphomicrobiales bacterium
AAGTCGACGCTGGTCAACCGCATGCTGGGCGAGGAACGAGTGGTGGTGTTCGACCAGGCCGGCACCACGCGCGACAGCATCTACATTCCCTTCGAGCGGCGTGGGCAGCGCTACACGCTGATCGATACCGCCGGCATCCGCAAGCGCGGCAAGACCACCGAAATGGTGGAAAAGTTTTCCGTGGTCAAATCGCTGCAGGCCATCGAGGACGCCCACGTGGTGGTGCTGTTGCTCGATGCGCGCGCCGGCATCGTGGAGCAGGATTTGCATCTGCTTGGCTACGTGCTGGAAACGGGCCGGGCGCTGGTGATCGCGCTGAACAAGTGGGACGGCATGGACGAATACGCGCGCGACCTGGTCAAGCAGGACATACGCCGCCGCTTCACGTTCGTGGACTTTGCCCGCATCCATTTCATTTCCGCGCTGCACGGCACCGGCGTGGGCAACCTGTACGATTCGGCGCAGGTGGCCTATGCGTCCGCCTTCAAGAAGATCAGCACCGCGCGGCTCACGCAGACGCTGGAGCGCGTCGTGGCCGGCCACCAGCCGCCGCTCTACAACGGCCGCCGCATCAAGCTGCGCTATGCGCACGTCGGCGGCCACAACCCACCGATATTCGTAATCCACGGCAAGCAGACCGACAAGCTGCCGGACCACTATGTGCGGTATCTGGAAAAGAACTTCCGCAAGTTGCTGCGCCTGGAGGGCACGCCGGTGCGCATCGAACTGCGCAGCGACGACAACCCCTACACCAGCGAAGAGCAGACGCTGGATTACCGCCAGGTGGCGCGCCGCCGCCGCATTCTCAAGAATCGCGAAAGCTTGCGGGAACGCAAGAAATGAAGCCGCTGTTGATCCTCAAGGCCGGCAATGCCATCGCGGGCCTGCCCGCGGGCTGGGGCGACTTCGAGGATTGGATCGTGGCGGCGGTGGCATTGCCCGAGGTGCAATGGCGTTGCTGCGACGTCAGCGCGGGCGAGGAACTGCCGCTGCACGAGACGGTGGCGGGCGTGATCGTTACCGGCTCCGCGGCCATGGTCACCGACCGGCTGCCCTGGAGCGAACGCGCCGCGGCTTGGCTGGCGCAGGCCGTGGCGCACGAATTGCCGACGCTCGGCATCTGCTACGGCCATCAACTATTGGCCCATGCCCTGGGCGGCGAAGTGGGTTACCACCCCGCTGGACGCGAGATGGGCACCAAGCAGATTCACGCCCTTGCCGCGGCGGCGACGGACCCGCTGTTTGGCGCATTGCCGGCAACCTACCCGGCGCACGTGACCCACAGCCAGACGGTGCTGCAGCCGCCGCCCGGCGCCGCGATACTCGCGGCAAACTCATTCGAGTTGCATCACGCGCTGCGTTTCGGTCCGCGTGCCTGGGGCGTGCAATACCATCCGGAATTCACCGCGCCGATCATGGACAAGTACCTGGAGCTGCGCAGCCGCAATCTTGCCGAGGAAGGCCAGGACGTGGCGCGGCTGCGCCGTGAAGTGCAGCCCACGCCGCAGGCGCAGACGTTGTTGCAACGCTTTGCCGGCCAGACGCACGCGCAGTAGTCTTTGCGATGGCTTCTCAGAGCGTGTTGTAGTGTTCCAGCAGTAGCTGCTGGGCATTGCGCGGCTTGTTCTGGCCGGGGGCGCTGCGGCGATAGGTACCGTCGCTTTGCAGCACCCAGCTCTGGGTGTTGTCGGCCAGGTAGTTGAGCAAGCCCTCCTTGAGCACCTTTTTCTTCTTGCGCTTGTCCTCGATCGGAAAGCACACCTCGATACGGCGGAAAAAGTTGCGATCCATCCAGTCGGCGCTGGAGCAGAACAGCTGATAGTCACCCTCGTTGTGGAAGTAATACAGGCGCGTGTGTTCCAGAAAGCGCCCCACCACGGAGCGCACCGTGATGTTGTCCGACACGCCCTTGATGCCGGGCCGCAGGCAACAGATGCCGCGCACGATGAGATCGATGCGCACGCCGGCGTGCGAGGCCTTGTACAGCGCCTCGATGATGCTCGGTTCCACCAGTGAATTCATCTTGGCGATGATGCGCGCCGGCTTGCCCTTGCGGGCGCTCTCGGCTTCGCGCGCGATCAGTTCCAGCATGGCCTTGTGCAGCGCAAAGGGCGCTTCCAGCAATTTCTTCAGTTTGCCCGGCTTGCCCATGGCGGTGAGCTGCTGGAACACCTTCTGCACGTCTTCGGTCATGGCGGTGTCGGTGGTGAACAGGCCATAGTCGGTATACTGGCGCGCGGTGCCGGCGTGATAGTTGCCGGTGCCAAGATGCACGTAGCGCTTCAGGTGCTTGCCCTCGCGGCGCACGATCAACAGCATCTTGGCGTGCGTCTTGTGGCCCACCACGCCGTAGGACACGTGGGCGCCGGCAAGCTGCAGCTCGTTGGCGAGTTCGATGTTTTCTTCCTCGTCGAAGCGCGCGCGCAGCTCGATCACCACCGTCACTTCCTTGCCCGCCCGCGCCGCCTCGATCAATGCGTTGACCACGCTGGAATCGTCGCCGGTGCGATACAGGGTCTGCTTGATCACCAGCACCTCGGGGTCCGCCGCCGCCTGCCGGATCAGTTCCACGATGATGTCGAAGGATTGGAAGGGATGATGCAGCAGCACTTCATCCTTGCGAATCACCTCGAACAGGTCGGTGGCCTTGCCGAGGCGGTTCGGCACCGCGGGGGTGAACGGCGGGTAACACAACGAGGGCTCTTCCACCGCCTCGCGGATGGCCAGCAGCCGGTGCAGGTTCACCGGGCCGTTCACCTGGTAGACGTCGGTTTCCTGCAGGCTGAATTTACGCAGCAGAAAATCGATGATGTCCTGCGGGCAATCCTGCTGCACTTCCAGACGCACGGCATTGGCGAAGCGGCGCGCCGGCAGCTTGCCCTCCAACGCGTGCAGCAGATCGCCGACTTCTTCGTCCTGCATCAGGATGTCGGCGTTGCGAGTCGCGCGAAACTGATAGCAGCCGGTAACCTTCATGCCGGGGAACAGATCGCTGGCATGGCGATAGATCACGGACGACAGCAGTACGAAATCGTATTTCTGCGAAGCGCAGGAGGGCGGTAGGCGAATCAGGCGCGGCAGCGCGCGCGGCGCCTGCACGATGGCAATGGCGGAATTGCGGCCGAACGCATCCTTGCCTTCCAGCGATACGATGAAGTTGAGGCTTTTGTTGAGCACCTGCGGAAAGGGGTGTGCCGGGTCCAGCCCTACCGGACTCAGCACCGGCAACAGTTCACGGTTGAAGTAGCCCTTGATCCAGGCGCGCTGCTTCTGGTTCCAATCGGCACTGAGCAGGATGCGGATGTGCGCCTTGCCCAGGGCGGGCAGCAGCTGTTGATTGAGCACGGCATACTGATCGTCCACCAGCTGATGGGTGATGTCGCTGATGCGCTTCAGTTGTTCAGAGGGGGTCAGGCCGTCGGGGCCACGCTGTCCGCTGCCGAATTCCACCTGTTGCTTCAGGCCCGCCACGCGGATCTCGAAGAATTCATCCAGGTTGGAGCTGGCGATGCAGAGAAAGAACAAGCGTTCCAGGATCGGCGTGGCGGGATCCTTGGCTTGTGCCAGCACCCGGCGATTGAACTCCAGCAGGCTCAGTTCCCGGTTGAGAAAGTACTCTGGATTGCGCAGGTTCACTTCCGGCTCCGGCCCGCTGCTCATGTCACCCCGCTTGAAGATTAGGATTGTCGATGATCAATAGATGGCCCGTGTGCCGCCGTGGCTTGACGATGTTCACGGATTTGAGTTTGCCCTTGTAGAGACGGCGGCAGCGGCGCGCCAGGCGCAGGAACGGCGGACGGCCCGGGTCGGCGATGACGATGCGCGGCACGCCGCTGTTGATGGCGTTGTCGATCAGCGTGTGCAGCGGGTCGACCAGTTCGTCCCAGAAGCAGATGTCGGCGCCAAGGATCAGATCCTGCTTGCCCAGCAGCGTTGGCTTGAGCGTTTCGTAGCGCGCCACCTTGGTTTTGATCGTCACGTCGTTGCGCTTGGCGTGCAGTTCCAGAAACGGAAACACGTTGGGGTCGGCGTCGATGCCCAGCGGCTTGGCGCGGAAATTCCTGGCGCAGTACATGCTCAGCAATCCCCAGCCGCAGCCGATTTCCATGACGCGCGTCTTAGGCGCCGGCGGATTGGCGTCCAGGTAGTCCATGATGAAATAGCTGGAAAACCACACCTTGTCGCCATGGATTTCCGGGGAATTGGCCTTGGCCAGCATGCGCTGGATAAGGGGGTGCTTGGGGGGGTAGATGGCGAGACCACGGACGTTCTGGATATCGGTTGCTTTGGTTTTGCTCACGGTGCGCTCTGCTTGCTGGAAGGATAGGGGGATTTGATTAAAGGATGATTAAGACGGATTGCCTGGCGGGATTCAATTGGCTTTCTGTTTTCAATCAGCTGCCTGCTTTCAATCGATTTTCTGCTTTCAATCTGCTTCCTGCGCGATCACCCGGCTGCGAAGGCGGCCCGTGGCGAGTTGCGTGGTGATTGTAGCACCGGGCTGTGTCTGTTCCGCCGCGCGCAACACGTGGCCGGCGGCATCGCGGGTGATGCTGTAGCCGCGGCCGAGTGTGGCAAGCGGGCTGACGGTATGCAGGGCTTGGCTCTGTACCAGCAGTTGCTGTTCGCGGTAGCGCAGCTGGTGCCGCAGGCAGCGCAGCAGCCGCTGCTGCAGCGCAACGAGGTGCTGGTGCTGCTGGGCGAAGCGGATGGCGGGCGACTGCTGCCGCAGGCGCAACCGTGCCAGTTGCAGCCGCCTGAGCAGATTGCGCTGGTGCAGCAATTGGGCGCGGCCAAGGCGCGTTTCCAACTCGTCCAGACGCTGTGCCTGCTGTTGCAGGCGGCGGCCCGGATGGCGCAAGAGCCGACTGCAGGCGAGCACTTGCTGATAAGCCGCCTGCACTTTGTGCGAGAACAGTCGCGCCAGTTGCTGCCGGCGGCTCTGCAGAATCTGCAGATAATCGTCGCGATGCGGGCTGAGCAGCTCGGCGGCAGCCGATGGCGTGGGCGCACGCACGTCCGCCACGAAATCGGCGATGGTGAAATCCACTTCATGTCCCACGGCGCTCACCACCGGCAGCAGGGAGGCATGGATGGCGCGCGCCAGCGCTTCGTCGTTGAAGCTCCAGAGATCTTCCAGCGAGCCGCCGCCGCGGGTCAGTAGGATCACGTCCACGTCTTCCAATACGCCTTCGCGGCGATTGACGCGTTCCAGCGCAGTGAGCAGCTCGCCGGCCGAACTTTGCCCCTGCACCTGCGCCGGCACCACGGTGACCCGGATGGTGGGAAAGCGCCGCTTGAGCACGCTGAGCACGTCGCGTATCGCCGCGCCGGTGGGCGAGGTGATCACCGCGATATGGCGGGGCAGGGTGGGTAAGGGGCGTTTGCGTTCAGCGGCAAACAATCCCTCGGCCTGCAGCTTGCGTTGCAGTTGCTCGAAGGCCTTGCGCAATGCGCCGGCGCCGGTTTCCTCCAGCGCGTCCACGATCAGCTGGTAGTCGCCACGGCCTTCATAGAGGCTCAGCCTGGCCTTGAGCACCACCTGCATGCCGTCGCGCGGCCGCAGCCGCACGAACATGTTGCGGTTGCGGAACATGGCGCAGCGCACCTGCGCGCCCTGGTCCTTGAGCGTGAAATACCAATGTCCGGACGAGGGCAATGCCACGTTGGACAGTTCGCCCTCGACCAGCACGGCGGGAAAGTGGTCTTCCAACAGCTGGCGCGCCAGGCGATTGAGCTGGGAGACGGAGAGTACGCGGGCATCCGCGGCGCTTGGGTGGGAACTTTGCATGCCGCGATGATACTGAGGCGCCGCACGCCGACCAAGGGCGGGGAAGGGCATCTGAAGGAAAATGCTGCACTGGTTCCCGCGGCGGCCCATGCTGGGTTATAATGCGGCGATTTCCCGAAACAGGGTTCTGCAGGTTTCAGGTAATCATTATGCTCCGTGTTGTAGAAGAAGCTCTCACGTTCGACGACGTCCTCCTCCTGCCCGCCCATTCGCTGGTACTGCCCAACAAGGCCGATCTGCGAACCCGTCTGACCCGCTCGATTTTCCTGAACATGCCGCTGGTATCCTCGGCCATGGACACCGTCACCGAAGGCCGTCTGGCCATCGCGATGGCACAGGAAGGCGGCCTGGGCATCATCCATAAAAGCATGTCCATCGAAGACCAGGCGCGCGAAGTGCGGATGGTCAAGAAATACGAAAGCGGCGTGGTCACCGACCCGATCTGCATCACGCCGAGCACCACGGTGCGCACCTTGCTGGAACTGACCTACGAACACCACATCTCCGGCCTGCCGGTGGTGGCGGATCTGGCCACGCGCGAACTGGTGGGCATCGTTACCTCGCGCGACGTGCGCTTCGAAACCAATATGAACGCCACCGTGGACCGCATCATGACGCCCAAGGAGCGTCTGGTGACCGTCAAGGAAGGCGCCAGTCTGGACCAGGTGAAGGAACTGATGCACAAGCATCGCATCGAGAAGGTGCTGGTGGTGAACGACGCCTTCACGCTCAAGGGGCTGGTCACGCTCAAGGACATCCGCAAGGCGGAGGACCATCCCTATTCCTGCAAGGACGCCATGGGGCAGCTGCGCGTTGGCGCCGCCGTGGGCACCGGTCCCGATACCGAGGAGCGCGTGCAGGCGCTGGTGAATGCCGGCGTGGACGTGGTGGTGGTGGATACCTCCCACGGCCATTCCCAGGAAGTGATCAACCGCATTGCCCAGATCAAGAAAGCCTTTCCCGCCCTGTCGCTGATCGGCGGCAATGTGGCCACCGCCGCGGGTGCCGAAGCCCTGGTGGAAGCCGGCGTGGACTGCGTCAAGGTGGGCATCGGCCCCGGTTCCATCTGCACCACCCGCATCGTCACCGGCGTGGGCGTGCCGCAGATCAGCGCCGTTGCCAATGTGGCGGAAGCGCTCAAGGGCAGCGACATCACCCTGATTTCCGACGGTGGCGTGCGTTTTTCCGGCGACATCGCCAAGGCCATCGCTGCCGGCGCCAATGCCGTGATGATCGGCTCGCTTCTGGCCGGCACCGAAGAAGCCCCCGGTGATGTGGAACTGTACCAGGGCCGCAGCTACAAGGCCTACCGTGGCATGGGTTCGCTTGGCGCCATGAACAAGGCGCACGGTTCCAGCGATCGTTATTTCCAGACGCTCGACAGCGGCGCCGCCAAACTGGTGCCCGAAGGCATCGAAGGCCGCGTGCCCTACAAAGGACCGATGTCCGCCATCATCTTCCAACTGACCGGCGGCCTGCGTTCCAGCATGGGCCTCACCGGCTGCGCCACCATCGATGAAATGCGGGTGAAACCCCAGTTCGTGAAGATCACCGCGGCCGGTGTGAGCGAAAGCCACGTGCATGACGTCAGCATCACCAAGGAAGCGCCCAACTACCGGGTCAGTTGAACGGCGCAAGCGTTGCGAGCGGCCGGCGTGATGGTGAGGCCTGGCGGGGCTGATGCGTGGCACAGCGTCGCCGCGCCTGGCTTGCGCATTGCGCGCGGCTTGGCGAAAGGCCGGCTGCCACTGATCGTATTGCAGTCACACGAGTACCAGACACCATCACCGCGTGCCCGCGCGGCGAGAATTCCAATCCTCTACAAGCAGCCGCGATGAACATCCACGAACAAGCCATCCTTATCCTCGATTTCGGTTCCCAGTACGCCCAGCTCATCGCCCGCCGCGTGCGCGAGGCCGGCGTATATTGCGAGCTGCACCACTATTCCATGGGAGAGGCGGAATTCAAGGCGCTCAATCCGCGCGGCGTGATCCTGTCCGGTGGTCCGGAATCGGCCAACCAGGATACGTCCCCGCGCGTGCCGGACTACATCCTGCACAGCGGCCTGCCCATCCTCGGCATCTGCTACGGCATGCAGACCATGGCGCAGCAGCTGGGCGGCAGGGTGGAAGGCTCGTTACATTCCGAATTCGGCCATGCGCGGGTCGAGATACTACCCGACGGCGACATGCTGCTGCAAAATCTCGAACACCAGCTGACGCAGGATGCCCGCCGCTATCAGGATGTGTGGATGAGCCACGGCGACAAGGTTACGCAACTGCCGCCCGACTTCGTGCTCACCGCTGCCACCGGCAGCGCGCCGATCGCCGCCATACGGCATCGCGACAAGCCTCTGTTCGGCCTGCAGTTCCACCCCGAAGTCACGCACACCAAAGCCGGCCAGCAATTGTTGCAGCGCTTCGTGCACGACATCTGCGGCTGCGGCGCGCTGTGGACCGCTGCCAACATCATCGACAGCGCCATTGCCGGCGTTCGCGAGCAGGTGGGCAGCGATCAGGTATTGCTTGGTCTTTCGGGCGGCGTCGATTCCTCGGTGGTGGCCGCCTTGCTGCACCGCGCCATCGGCGATCAGCTGACCTGTGTGTTCGTCGACCATGGCCTGTTGCGCCTGCACGAAGGCGACCAGGTGATGGAAACCTTCGCCAGGAACATGGGCATCAAGGTCATCCGCGTCGACGCCGAAGCCACCTTTCTGCAACGCCTCGAAGGCGTGGCGGACCCGGAAACCAAGCGCAAGATCATCGGCCGCACCTTCATCGAAATCTTCGATGAAGAAGCCGCCAAGCTCGGCGACGTGAAATGGCTGGCGCAGGGCACCATCTACCCCGACGTCATCGAATCCGCCAAAGCCAAGCACGGCACCGCGCACGTCATCAAATCGCACCACAACGTCGGCGGCCTGCCCGAAGAAATGAAGATGGGGCTGGTGGAACCACTGCGTGAACTGTTCAAGGACGAAGTGCGCCGCATCGGCGTCGAACTCGGCCTGCCGCGCGAAATGGTCTACCGCCATCCTTTCCCCGGCCCCGGCCTCGGCGTGCGCGTGCTGGGCGCGGTGACCAAGGAATATTGCGACATCCTGCGCCAGGCCGACCACATCTTCATCGAGGAACTGCGCAGGGCCGGGTGGTACGACAAAGTCAGCCAGGCCTTCGTGGTGTTCCTGCCAGTGAAATCGGTGGGGGTGGTGGGGGATGCACGGCGTTACTCGTGGGTGCTTACGCTGCGTGCCGTGGAAACGATTGATTTCATGACGGCGCGGTGGGCGCATTTGCCGTATGAGTTGTTGGAGATGGTTTCTAATAGAATAATTAATGAAATCAAGGATGTGTCGAGGGTTTCTTATGATGTTTCTAGTAAGCCGCCGGCGACGATTGAGTGGGAATGATTCCACGTCTGGCAATGTCCGGCACCTAATAGCACCAAAACACACATAAGCCCGCGTAATTGCGGGCTTTTTTCATTT
>DATMFX010000160.1:0-19134 GCA_035555995.1 Hyphomicrobiales bacterium
GGAAGCACCGCGCTGGTACCTCACCGGCGGCGATGCGCCACTGGTACTGCCGTACCTGGAACAGCCGGCGGAGCTGGTGCCCGACCTGGTGCTCGACGGCCTGGTGCTGGCGCCGCGCCGTAGCTGATCATTTGAACTGGAGCTTGACGCATGCGGACGTTCTTCATCCTCATGGTGCTGGCCAACCTGGGTTATTTCGGCTGGCGCTACCACAACGGCGAACTGCGGGCGCTGGATGCGGCGCTGAACCCGCCCGCGTTCTCGCCCGCCGTGCCCGCGCCGCCGCCGGACCCCGAGCCGGCCAAATCCCTGGTGCTGGTGTCGGAACTGCCGGAATCGGCGCGCCTGGCGGCCGAGATCAGCGCGGGAACGCCCGTGGTCACGGCGCGTTCGGGCGAGGATGGCGCGCCGGCCACCGCCGCGCCGCCGCCTTCCACGCCTGAACCTGCGGCGCCGCCTCCCACCCGGTCGCAACCCGTTACGCCCATGCCCCGCCAGTGCGCCAAGGTCGATGGCCTCGACCAGGAAGCGGCGGCAACGGAGCTGGCGGAGCTATTGACGGCAGCCGGCATCGAAAACCGGATGGAACCGCGCCAGACCCAGACCGGTTCCACCTGGTGGGTGTACCTGCCGGCCTTCGCCACCGACGCCCTGACCCAGCGCATGCTGGCCGAGCTGAAGGAAAAGGGAATCGACAGCTACTATATGCGCACCGGCGAACTGGCCGGCGGCATCTCGCTTGGGGTGTATTCGCGCGAGGCCAGCGCAAAGGCCGCCCAGCAGAGCCTGTCTCAGCGCGGGTACAGCGCGAACATCCAGCAGGTGTTCCGCATGGGCACCCTGTACGAAGTGGTGGCGCAGGCCTCCGTGGCGGCCCTGAACGAGGCGCGTGGGATGGCCGGATTCCTGGCCGCGCACGGCAATGCGCAGGTGGCAGAATTTGTCTGCGGAAGCGTTGCAGAGGCCAATCAATTACCCTAGAATGCCGCCCTCTGTAAAAGCCAGGGGTTGCACGAACTGTCTGACGCTTTGCTGGAGGGGTTCCCGAGTGGCCAAAGGGATCAGACTGTAAATCTGACGCGCAAGCTTCGGTGGTTCGAATCCACCCCCCTCCACCAGTCTCAGCTCATGTGCGACACGGCGCCCGGGGCCAGTACGATGCCTGGAGCCGGGATTACCCCAGGCTTATAGAGTTGCTACAGAAAACAGTGGACGAACGATATCTCTGACCTGCTGATAACGCGCTGGAATACCCTTTGACCGTTAGTCCCAAGGATTTCCGGATGAGATGTCATTTGTCCTCTGTTTTTTGTAGCTGACGGGCCCGTCCAACGAACCGATTGATTTAACTGGTTTTTTGGAGTCAGGGCGGGGCAGCCGGTGGTTTGCGCGGGTTGGATTTTGCGCGGGTATAGTTCAATGGTAGAACTCCAGCCTTCCAAGCTGATCATGCGGGTTCGATTCCCGCTACCCGCTCCAGGCTGCCGTCAGGCGGGGGTGCCAGGCCGGTAACGGCGAAGGCGCCTTTCGCAGGTGTGAACAAGGCTCGCGTAGCTCAGGTGGTAGAGCGCATCATTGGTAATGATGAGGTCCCCAGTTCGACTCTGGGCGTGAGCACCATTTTCTTCATAGTCCCAGTTGGCAAGTCTGCAAAGACCCAGAAATAGTTCGGAGGCACCCGATGGCGAAGGAAAAATTTGAACGTAAGAAGACGCACGTCAACGTAGGGACGATCGGTCACGTGGACCACGGCAAGACGACGTTGACGGCGGCGCTGACGCGCGTGTGCGCGGAAACCTGGGGTGGCACGTTCCGTGCGTTCGACCAGATCGACAATGCGCCGGAAGAACGTGAGCGCGGTATCACGATCGCGACTTCGCACGTGGAATACGATTCGCCGAACCGCCACTACGCGCACGTGGACTGCCCTGGCCACGCGGACTATGTGAAGAACATGATCACGGGTGCGGCGCAGATGGACGGCGCGATCCTGGTATGTTCGGCCGCCGACGGCCCGATGCCGCAGACGCGCGAACACATCCTGCTGTCGCGCCAGGTGGGCGTGCCGTACATCGTGGTATTCATGAACAAAGCCGACATGGTGGACGATGCCGAGCTGCTGGAACTGGTGGAAATGGAAATCCGCGACCTGTTGAACCAGTACGAATTTCCGGGCGACGACACGCCGATCATCATCGGCAGCGCGCTGATGGCCCTGGAAGGCAAGGACGACAACGAGATGGGCACGAGCGCGGTGCGCAAGCTGGTTGAAACCCTGGACAGCTACATTCCGGATCCGATCCGCGACATCGAAAAACCGTTCCTGCTGCCGATCGAGGACGTGTTCTCGATTTCGGGCCGCGGCACCGTGGTTACCGGCCGCGTCGAGCGTGGGATGGTGAAAGTGGGCGAGGAGATCGAGATCGTCGGTATCCGTCCGACCACGAAGACCACCTGTACGGGCGTTGAAATGTTCCGCAAGCTGCTGGACGAAGGCCGCGCGGGCGAGAACGTTGGCGTGCTGCTGCGCGGCACCAAGCGCGAGGACGTTGAGCGTGGTCAGGTGCTGGCGAAGCCGGGCACGATCACGCCGCACACGAAATTCGAGTCGGAAGTGTACATTCTGAGCAAGGAAGAAGGCGGCCGTCATACGCCGTTCTTCAAAGGCTACCGTCCGCAGTTCTATTTCCGCACCACGGACGTGACGGGTGCGGTGACGCTGCCGGAAGGGGTTGAAATGGTAATGCCGGGTGACAACATCAAGATGGTGGTTGAGCTGATCAACCCGATCGCGATGGACGAAGGCCTGCGTTTCGCGATTCGCGAAGGCGGCCGCACCGTCGGCGCCGGCGTGGTAGCCAAGGTCATCGAGTAAGATACGCCGTTCGCCCCACCAAGCCGAGGCCTCCCAGGAAGCCTCGGCTTAGTCGTCTCTAATAGGATGGCTGGGAGCGGTGCACGAAGAAAAGTGAATGAGGCGGGCGTAAGCAAAGCTCGGCATTCAGCGAAAAGTGAACGGAGCGAAGGGGCGCATGGATGCGCCCCCGCGAAGCGAGAGGCGGCGGCCGGCAAGCAAATTCGCACATTTGCGCCAGCCGGCCGCCGCCGTGGACTCGTAAGGGGCAGGACGCCCCGTCGAGTCCGTAGGTAAAAAAGGCCAGTAGCTCAATTGGCAGAGCGGCGGTCTCCAAAACCGCAGGTTGGGGGTTCGATTCCCTCCTGGCCTGCCATCCTTCCCAAGCAGGGGCAGGGGTGGCAGCCAACACAACTCAAGTATTTTATATGAACGACAAGGTCAAAGAAGCCGGCTCCAGTCTCGACACCATCAAGTGGCTGGCGGTGCTGGTGCTGATTGCGGTGGGCGTATACGGCAACAGCTATTACGCCGGATCGTCCGTGCTGTATCGCACCGTGGCCCTGCTGATACTCGCCGTGGTGGCCTGCCTGATTGCCGGCACCACCGCAAAAGGCAAGGTGTTCATTCAGATCAGCAAGGATGCACGCACGGAAATTCGCAAGGTCGTGTGGCCTACCCGTCAGGAAACCATGCAGACCAGTCTGATCGTGGTGGCCGTGGTGGTGGTGATGGCCATATTGCTGTGGGGTCTCGACTCGATAGTGAGCTGGCTGATCGCGTTGTTGATCGGCAGTTGAGCCTGCGGCCGGTTGTGCGCGTGGCGCCCCGGCTGGAAGGAGAACTTGGACAAACGAAGCAAAAGGGTTGGATATGTCGACGACTTCAGACAATAAGCGCTGGTATGTAGTGCACGCTTATTCCGGCTTCGAGCGCAAGGTCAAACAATCGCTCGAAGAGCGCATCGCGCTGTCATCCTGTGCCGATCTGTTCGGCCAGGTGCTGGTGCCCACCGAGGAAGTGGTGGAAATGCGCGCAGGTCAGAAACGTCGCAGCGAACGCAAGTTCTTCCCCGGCTACGTTCTGATCCAGATGGTGCTCAACGACGACACCTGGCACCTGGTCAAGGAAACCCCGCGCGTCATGGGCTTCATCGGCGGCAGCGCCGACAAGCCGGCCCCGATCACCCAGCGCGAAGTCGACGAAATCATGAGCCGCCTCGAAGAGACGGTGGACAAGCCCGCGCACAAGACCGTGTACGAACCGGGCGAGATGGTGCGCGTGATCGACGGCCCGTTCAACGACTTCACCGGCACCGTGGAAGAAGTCAATTATGAAAAGAACCGCGTGCGCGTCGCCGTATTGATCTTCGGCCGTTCCACCCCGGTGGAACTGGAATTCTCGCAGGTCGAAAAAGGCTGAATTTTTGCAGTAGGCAGTAATCGGCAGTACGCAGTACCAGGAGGCGGTAGCGCCGCCTAAATCCACGAAGTCGCGGCACGGAGCAGGTGAGCCGAGTCGCGCCAGGGGAGCCGGGCCATCCCGGCGCTCGAACCCAACAGGAGTCATCGATGGCTAAGAAAATCACAGCCTACATCAAGCTGCAGGTTGCCGCCGCCAAGGCCAACCCCAGCCCGCCCGTAGGTCCCGCGCTCGGTCAGCACGGGGTCAACATCATGGAGTTCTGCAAGCAGTTCAACGCGCAGACTCAAAGCATGGAAGCCGGCCTGCCGATTCCGGTGGTGATCACCGTGTATGCGGACCGCAGCTTCACGTTCATCACCAAGACCCCGCCGGCCGCCGTTCTGCTGAAGAAGGCGCTTGGGGTACAGAGCGGCAGCGCCCGTCCGAACACGGACAAAGTGGGCAAGCTCAGCCGTGCGCAACTGGAAGAAATCGCCAAGCTGAAGATGCCTGACCTGACGGCATCCGACCTCGACGCGGCGGTAAGAACCCTGGCGGGCACCGCCAGAAGCGCCGGTATCGAAACCGAAGGAGGCGTGTAATGGCCAAGTTGACCAAAAAAGCCAAGCTAATTGCCGAAAAAGTGCAGTCCGGCAAAGCCTATTCCGTGGAAGAGGCCGTGGCACTGTTGGGCGAACTGGCTTCGCCAAAATTCAAGGAATCCATCGACGTCGCCATCAATCTCGGCGTCGATCCGCGTAAATCCGACCAGAACGTCCGCGGCGCCACCACGCTGCCGCACGGCACCGGCAAATCGGTGCGCGTGGCCGTGTTCGCCCAGGGCGCCAATGCCGACAAGGCCAAGGAAGCCGGTGCCGACATCGTGGGCTTCGACGACCTGGCCGCCAGCATCAAGGAAGGCAAGCTGGATTTCGACGTGGTCATCGCCAGCCCCGACGCCATGCGCGTGGTGGGCCAGCTGGGTACCATCCTGGGGCCGAAAGGCCTGATGCCGAACCCGAAAGTCGGCACCGTTACCCCGGATGTGGCCGGCGCGGTCAAGAACGCCAAGGCGGGCCAGGTGCGTTACCGCACCGACAAGAACGGCATCATCCACGGCGGCATCGGCCGGGTGGGTTTCGAAGCGCAGGCCGTCAAGGGCAACCTCGAGGCGCTGCTGGTCGACCTGAAACGTGCCAAACCGTCCACTTCCAAAGGGGTGTACGTGCAGAAAGTGGTGCTGTCCACGACCATGGGCCCAGGCATCCTGGTAGACCATTCCTCTCTCAATTTTTGATACGGCTTACGAAGCGTTCCCCCTGGGAGCGCTTCAGGACTTTGGGGCACTGCCGGCGCGCAAGCGTCAAGGCAGGACCGTCAAAGACCGCAGGTGCCAGGCCCCCGGCAACATTGGGAGCCTGGCTTAATGTCCTGCGCAGATGGTGAACCCGGCCTGACCGCCACGTGTTTTGCGACACGTTGCACCAGGACAGGCTTTCACCAGACAAGGTTCCGCCGGGCTGACGCCCGGTGGAGTGGCTGAAGATCCGACCGTGCAAGCGATCGGTTTTCAATCAAGGAGTTAAGTTAGTGGCTATAAGACTCGAAGACAAACAACAGATAGTCTCTGAAGTCAGTGAAGCTGCTAAAAGTGCTTTGTCCGCAGTACTCGCCGATTATCGCGGCGTGTCTGTGACCGACCTTACTGCATTACGTAAAGCCGCGCGCGAAGGTGGCGTGTACCTGCGAGTCGTCAGGAACACTCTGCTCAAGCGTGCGGTGGCTGGCACCGATTTCGAGTGCCTCGAGCCGGCGTTGAAAGGTCCGACCATTCTTGCCTTTTCCATCGAGGATCCGGGTGCCGCCGCGCGCGTGCTGAAGGATTTCGCCAAAGGAAACGACAAGTTTGAAGTCAAGGCACTGGCTGTTGGTGGCAAGTTGTTGCCCGCCGACCAGATCGATGTGTTGGCAACCCTGCCGACCCACGATCAGGCGATCGCGATTCTGATGAGCGTGATCCTGGCGCCGGTAACCAAGCTGGCCCGCACCATCAACGAGGTTCCCTCCAAGGTAACCCGTTGCGTGGCCGCGGTCCGCGACCAGAAACAGGAAGCAGCGTAACTAACGGTGTCATGGCCAGGCGCAAGCCCGGCTTGATGCACAACACTTTAACCAGGTGTTCGGTAATTGCCCGACACCGTTATCAAGATAGATAGGAGTTAACAGTCATGGCTCTGTCCAAAGACGACATCCTCGAAGGTATTGCCAATCTGACCGTGATGGAAGTGGTGGAACTGGTATCCGCCATGGAAGAAAAGTTCGGCGTATCCGCCGCCGCCGCTGTTGCCGTAGCCGCTCCGGCTGCTGCTGCCGCTCCGGCTGCTGAAGAAAAAGATGAGTTCGACGTTGTTCTGGCCTCCGCCGGCGAGAAGAAAGTGAACGTCATCAAAGTGGTACGTGAACTGACCGGTCTTGGCCTGAAAGAAGCCAAGGACCTGGTGGACGGCGCTCCCTCCACCGTCAAGGAAGCTGCCAACAAGGCCGACGCCGAAAGCATGAAAGCCAAGCTTGAAGAAGCAGGCGCCAAGGTAGAACTGAAGTAACCCTGGCAAACGCTTCCAGCAGACGGTGCCCGCTCTCGCGGGCACCGTTTTCTGGGGCGTGCGGCAACACCCGTGCGGTGGCGCACGTACGGAAACACTCGTACGGAAGCGTTCGGCACGACAGCATGAAAGTTGCCGCAACCGGGCCGCCCCCTTTACGGGCCCGGCTGCATGAAGAAAGTGATGTTGGTGTTACTCAAGCTACGTTCTCGAGTAATGGGTCCAGAAACACGCTTGTTAGGAACCGCTGATGGCTTATACATACACTGAGAAAAAACGTATCCGCAAGGACTTTGGCAAACTGCAAAGTGCCATGGATATTCCGTACCTTCTGGCTATCCAGATTGATTCTTACAAACAATTCACCCAAGCCGATGTAACACCCGAAGACCGTCTGGACATGGGGCTGCACGCAGCGTTCAAGTCCATTTTCCCCATTGTCAGCTATTCCGGAAAAGCACTGCTCGAGTACGTGTCGTACCGTCTCGGCAAGCCGGAATTCGATGTCAGCGAATGTATCCTGCGCGGCGCCACCTACGCGGTGAGCCTGCGGGTGAAAGTGCGCCTGATCATCTATGAAAAAGAATCCACCGCCAAGGTGATCAAGGACATCAAGGAGCAGGAAGTGTACATGGGCGAAATTCCGCTCATGACCGACAGCGGCACCTTCGTCATCAACGGTACCGAGCGCGTGGTGGTTTCTCAGCTCCATCGCTCCCCCGGTGTGTTCTTCGACCACGACAAGGGCAAGACCCACAGCTCCGGCAAACTGCTGTACTCCGCGCGCATCATCCCTTACCGCGGCTCCTGGCTCGACGTCGAGTTCGATCCGAAGGACATGGTCTACGTACGTATCGATCGTCGCCGCAAACTGCCCGCGACCATCCTGCTGCGCGCGCTCGACTACAGCACCCAGGAAATCCTGGAGATGTTCTATGACAACAACAAATACTTCATCGACAAGGAAGGCAACTTCTCCGTCGAACTGGTTCCCGCGCGCCTGCGCGGCCAGGTGCTGAACTTCGAGATCAAGGACAAGAAAACCGTTATCGCCAAGGCCGGCGTGCGCATTACCGCGCGCCACATTCGAGAAATGGAAAAGGCGCAGCTGACCAAGCTGGCCGTGCCGGCGGAATTCATCATCGGCAACTCGCTGGCCACCGACATCGTCGACAAGGCCACCGGCGAGATCAAGTTCCCCTGCAACAGCGAAGTGACCCAGGAGCTGATCAATGGCCTGATCAAGCTGGGTGTTACCGAATTCGAAACCATCTACACCAACGATCTCGATTGCGGTCCGTTCGTTTCCGACACGCTGCGCATCGACCCGACGCAGAACCGCATGGACGCCCTGGTGGAAATCTACCGCATGATGCGCCCCGGCGAGCCGCCGACGAAGGAAAGCGCCGAGAACCTGTTCCAGAACCTGTTCTTCTCGCTGGAACGCTATGACCTGTCTTCGGTGGGCCGCATGAAGTTCAATCGCCGCCTCGGCCGCGACAGCTCCACCGGCGCCGGCGTGCTCAGCCGCGACGATATCGTGGACGTGATCAAGACCCTGGTGGACATCCGCAACGGCTTCGGCACCGTGGACGACATCGACCACCTGGGCAACCGCCGCATCCGCAGCGTCGGCGAAATGGCCGAAAACCAGTTCCGCGTGGGCCTGGTGCGCGTGGAGCGCGCCGTCAAGGAGCGCCTGTCGATGGCCGACAGCGAAGGCCTGATGCCGCAGGACATGATCAACGCCAAGCCGGTGGCCGCCGCGATCAAGGAATTCTTCGGTTCCAGCCAGCTGTCGCAGTTCATGGACCAGAACAACCCGCTGAGCGAGGTAACCCACAAGCGCCGTATTTCCGCGCTTGGGCCGGGCGGCCTCACCCGCGAACGCGCCGGTTTCGAAGTGCGCGACGTACATCCGACGCACTACGGCCGCGTGTGCCCGATCGAAACGCCTGAAGGCCCGAACATCGGCCTGATCAACTCGCTGGCCACCCACGCCCGCACCAACGAATACGGCTTTTTGGAAAGCCCGGTGCGCCGGGTAAGAAATGGCCAGGTGACCGACGAGATCCAGTACCTTTCCGCCATCGAGGAAAGCGGCTACGTGATCGCGCAGGCCTCTTCGCCGGTGGACAAGAACGGCAGGCTGACCGAAGAGTTGATCTCGGTACGCCACAAGAACGAGTTCACGCTGATGAGCGCCGAACAGGTGGACTTCATGGACGTGAGCCCGCAGCAGGTCGTATCCGTGGCCGCTTCCCTGATTCCGTTCCTGGAACACGACGACGCCAACCGCGCCCTGATGGGCTCGAACATGCAGAAGCAGGCCGTGCCCACGCTGCGCAGCCAGAAGCCGCTGGTCGGCACCGGCATGGAGCGCAAGGTGGCGCATGACAGCGGCGTGTGCGTGGTGGCCAAGCGTGGCGGCGTGATCGACTACGTCGACGCCGGCCGCATCATCGTGCGCGTGAACGACGAGGAAACCGAAGCCGGCGAAGCCGGTGTGGACATCTACAACCTGATCAAATACACCCGTTCCAACCAGAACACCTGCATCAGCCAGCGTCCGCTGGTGCGTGATGGCGACCAGGTTTCCGCCGGCGACATCCTGGCCGACGGCCCCTCGGTGGATCTCGGCGAGCTGGCGCTTGGCCAGAACATGCGCATCGCGTTCATGCCCTGGAACGGCTACAACTTCGAAGACTCGATCCTGATCTCCGAGCGTGTGGTAACCGAGGACCGCTTTACCTCGATCCACATCCAGGAGCTGACCTGTATCGCGCGCGATACCAAGCTCGGCGCCGAGGAAATCACCGCCGACATCCCCAACGTGGGTGAAAGCGCGCTGGCACGCCTCGACGAAAGCGGCATCGTGCACATCGGCGCCGAAGTGGACGCCGGCGACATCCTGGTGGGCAAGGTAACGCCGAAGGGTGAAACCCAGCTGACCCCGGAAGAAAAACTGCTGCGCGCCATCTTCGGCGAGAAGGCGTCCGACGTGAAGGACACCTCGCTGCGCGTGCCGAGCTCGGTGAAAGGTACCGTGATCGACGTGCAGGTATTCACCCGCGACGGCCTGCAGAAGGATCAGCGCGCGCTCGAGATCGAGCAGATGCAGCTGACCAAGGTGCGCAAGGACATCGAGGACGAATACCGCATCGTGGAAACCGCCACCTTCCAGCGCCTGAAAAAAGCGCTGCTCGGCAAGGAAGTGGCCGGCGGTCCCAAGCTCAAGAAAGGCGACAAGCTCGATGACGAGTACCTGGACAGCCTCAAGCACGACGACTGGTTCAAGCTGCGTCTGGTGGACGACAAGCTGAGCGAAGCGCTGGAAAAAGCCGGCGCCCAGCTGGCCGAGCGCCGCGCCGCGCTGGACGAACTGTTCGCCGACAAGAAACGCAAGATCACCCAGGGCGACAACCTGGCGCCGGGCGTGCTGAAGATCGTCAAGGTGTACCTGGCCATCAAACGCCGCATCCAGCCGGGCGACAAGATGGCCGGCCGCCACGGTAACAAAGGGGTGATTTCGGTGATCATGCCGGTGGAAGACATGCCCTACGACGAGCATGGCAACCCGGTGGACATCGTGCTCAACCCGCTTGGCGTACCGTCGCGCATGAACGTGGGCCAGATTCTGGAAACCCACCTCGGCGCCGCTTCCAAAGGCCTTGGCGAGAAGATCGGCGCCATGTTGCGCGACGTGCAGCTGAAGGAGAAAGAGCGTGTCAGCGAACTGCGCAAGCTGCTCGACAAAATCTACAACGGCATCGGCAATGCGTTGAGGAAGGAAAAGATCGACTCGCTCAGCGACAGCGAAGTGCTGGAACTGGCGGACAACCTGCGCAACGGCGTGCCGATTGCCACGCCGGTGTTCGACGGTGCCAGCGAGCCCGAGATCAAGGACATGCTGCAGTTGGCCGGACTCTCCGAAGATGGCCAGATGACGCTGTACGACGGCCGTACCGGCCAGCCCTTCGATCGCCGCGTGACCGTGGGCGTGATGTACATGCTCAAGCTGAACCATCTGGTCGACGACAAGATGCACGCGCGTTCCACCGGCTCGTACTCGCTGGTTACCCAGCAGCCGCTGGGCGGCAAGGCGCAGTTCGGCGGCCAGCGTTTCGGGGAAATGGAAGTGTGGGCGCTGGAAGCCTACGGCGCGGCCTATACCCTGCAGGAAATGCTCACCGTCAAATCGGATGACGTGAACGGCCGCACCAAGATGTACAAGAACATCGTGGATGGTGACGACCGCATGGAAGCCTACATGCCTGAATCCTTCAATGTGCTGCTCAAGGAGATCCGTTCCCTGGCCATCGACATGGAGCTGGACGTCGACAACTAGGTTGTCGCGGCCAGAGACGATTTCGGTACGACGGGGAGGTGGACACTCCCTCCCCAGTCACCTCAACAGATCATGGCGCCTCACAGCGCAGGGCGGAGATAAAGAATGAAAGACTTGATTGCTTTTCATAAGGCTCAGAAACAGTCGGACGATTTCGATTCGATCCGCATCGGCTTGGCTTCTCCCCAGCTGATCCGGTCCTGGTCTTTCGGCGAAGTCAAAAAGCCGGAAACCATCAACTACCGTACCTTCAAACCCGAACGCGACGGCCTGTTCTGCGCCAAGATCTTCGGGCCCGTGAAGGACTACGAATGCCTTTGCGGCAAGTACAAGCGCCTCAAACATCGCGGTGTTATTTGTGAGAAGTGCGGCGTGGAAGTGGCCCTGACCAAGGAGCGCCGCGTGCGCATGGGCCATATCGAACTGGCCACCCCGGTGGCGCACATCTGGTTCCTCAAGTCGCTGCCGTCCCGCATCGGCCTGGTGCTGGACATGACCCTGCGCGACATCGAGCGCATCCTGTACTTCGAATGCTTCGTGGTGACCGATCCCGGCATGACCACGCTCGAGCGCGGCCAGCTGATGACCGACGAGCAGTATTTCGAAGCGCTGGAACAGTTCGGCGACGAATTCGAAGCCAAGATGGGCGCCGAAGCCATCCAGGACCTGATGAAGGACATGGATATCGAGGTCGAAGCTGCCAGCTTGCGCGAGGAAATTCCCAACACCAACAGCGAAACCAAGCTGAAGAAACTGTCCAAGCGCCTCAAGTTGCTGGACGGCTTCCTCGCGTCCGGCAACAAGCCGGAGTGGATGATCCTGAACGTGTTGCCGGTGCTGCCGCCCGACCTGCGCCCGCTGGTGCCGCTCGACGGTGGCCGCTTCGCCACCTCCGACCTGAACGATCTGTACCGCCGGGTCATCAACCGCAACAACCGTCTCAAGCGCCTGCTCGACCTGAGCGCGCCGGACATCATCGTGCGCAACGAAAAGCGCATGCTGCAGGAAGCCGTGGACGCCCTGCTGGACAACGGCCGCCGCGGCCGCGCCATCACCGGTTCCAACAAGCGCCCGCTGAAATCCCTGGCCGACATGATCAAGGGCAAGCAGGGCCGCTTCCGCCAGAACCTGCTCGGCAAGCGCGTGGACTACTCCGGCCGTTCCGTGATCGTGGTGGGCCCGACGCTGCGCCTGCACCAGGCCGGCCTGCCGAAGAAAATGGCGCTGGAACTGTTCAAGCCCTTCATCCTGGGCCGTCTGATCCTGCGTGGCATCGCCACCACCATCAAGGCCGCCAAGAAAATGGTGGAGAAGGAAACCGCCGAGGTGTGGGACATTCTGGCCGACGTGATCCGCGAGCATCCGATTCTGCTCAACCGCGCGCCCACGCTGCACCGTCTCGGCATCCAGGCGTTCGAGCCGGTGCTGATCGAAGGCAAGGCCATCCAGCTGCACCCGTTGGTATGCGCCGCCTATAACGCCGACTTCGACGGCGACCAGATGGCCGTGCACGTGCCGCTCACGCTGGAAGCCCAGCTCGAAGCGCGCACGCTGATGATGTCCACCAACAACATCCTGTCGCCTGCCTCCGGCGAGCCGATCATCGTGCCGTCGCAGGACGTGGTGCTGGGCCTGTATTACATGACCCGCGAACGCGTCAACGCCAAGGGCGAGGGCATGCGTTTCTCCAGCGTCAACGAAGTGATGCGCGCCTACACCTCCGGCAACGTCCATCTGCAGGCGAAGATCACCGTGCGCATGGAAGAAACCGTGGTTGACGAAGACGGCAAGACGCATACGGAAACCGTACGCCGCGACACCACCGTGGGCCGCGTGATCCTGTACACCATCGTGCCTGTGGGGCTGCCGTTCTCGCTGGTCGATCACAAGATGACCAAGAAGCAGATCTCCAACATCATCAACCAGTGCTATCGCAACGTCGGCCTGAAGGAAACCGTGATCTTCGCCGACCAGCTGATGTACATGGGCTATCGCTATTCCACGCTGTCCGGCGCCTCCATCGGCGTGAACGACTTCGTGATTCCGGAAGCCAAGGCCAGGCTGATCGCGCAGGCCGAAGCCGAAGTGGCCGAGATCGAATCGCAGTTCTCCTCGGGCCTGGTGACCCAGGGCGAGAAATACAACAAGGTGATCGACATCTGGTCGCGCGCCAACGACCAAGTGGCCAAGTCCATGATGGATGGCCTGTCGAAAGAGCAGGTGATCGACAAGGACGGCAATGAAGTGCAGCAGGAGTCCTTCAACTCCGTGTACATCTATGCCGACTCCGGCGCCAGGGGTTCTGCCGCCCAGATCCGCCAGCTGGCGGGCATGCGCGGCCTGATGGCCAAGCCCGACGGCTCGATCATCGAAACGCCGATCACCGCCAACTTCCGTGAAGGCCTGAACGTACTGCAGTACTTCATCTCCACCCACGGCGCGCGCAAAGGCTTGGCCGATACCGCGCTGAAAACCGCCAACTCCGGTTACCTGACCCGCCGCCTGGTGGACATTTCCCAGGACCTGGTGGTGCGCGCGCAGGATTGCGGCACCGAGGAAGGCCTGACCATGACCCCGATCATCGAGGGTGGCGACATCATCGCCGCGCTCGGCGAGCGTGTGCTTGGCCGCGTGGTGGCCCGCGACGTGATCAACGCCGACAAGGAAACCATCGTGCCCGCCGGCACCCTGATCGACGAGAAACTGGTCGAGAAGCTGGAAACCAACGGTATCGACGAAGTGCTGGTGCGCTCGCCGATCACCTGCGAAGCCGAAAACGGCATCTGCCGCCTGTGCTACGGCCGCGACCTGGCGCGTGGCCATCTGGCCAACATCGGTGAGGCCGTGGGCGTGGTTGCCGCGCAATCCATCGGCGAGCCGGGCACCCAGCTGACCATGCGTACCTTCCACATCGGCGGCGCCGCCTCACGTGCCACCGCCAACGACAGCGTACAGGTACGCACCGAAGGCACCATCACCCTGAACAACATGAAGACCGTGCAGCGCAGCGACGGCAAACTCGTGGTGGTCAGCCGCTCCGGCGAACTGGTGGTCAACGATGTCAACGGCCGTGAGCGCGAACGCTACAAGCTGCCCTACGGCGCCGTGGTCGACGGTGCCGACAAGGCCATGGTCAAGGTTGGCCAGATCGTGGCCAACTGGGATCCGCACACGCACCCGATCGTCGCCGAAGTGGGCGGCCGCGTGTCCTTCCAGGCCATGGACGAAGGCCTGAGCGTGAAGCAGACCACCGACGAGATCACCGGTCTTTCCAGCATTTCCGTGCTGGATCCCTCCGAGCGTCCGTCGGCCGGCAAGGAACTGCGTCCCGCCGTGGCCCTGCTCGATGCCAAGGGCAAACCGATGTTGTTGCCCGGCTCCCACAACGCACCGGCACACTACTTCCTGCCCTCCAAGGCCATCGTGGGCGTAGTGGACGGCAGCGAAGTGGCGGTGGGCGACGTCATTGCCCGTATCCCGCAGGAAGGCTCCAAGACCCGTGACATCACCGGCGGTTTGCCCCGCGTGGCGGACCTGTTCGAAGCGCGCAAACCGAAGGAACCTGCCATCCTGGCGGAAATCTCCGGCACCATCAGCTTCGGCAAGGAAACCAAGGGCAAACGCCGCCTGATCATCACCCCGGCCGACGGCGTGAACCCGATCGACGGCAGCCCGCACTACGAAGTGCTGATTCCGAAATGGCGCCAGATGACCGTATTCGAAGGCGAGTACATCGAAAAAGGCGAAGTGGTCTCCGACGGCCCGCCCAGCCCGCACGACATCCTGCGCCTCAAGGGCGTGGAGTCGCTGGCGCAGTACATCGTCAACGAAGTCCAGGACGTATACCGTCTGCAGGGCGTGCGCATCAACGACAAGCACATCGAAGTGATCGTGCGGCAGATGTTGCGCAAAGTGGAAATCGCCGAGATGGGCGATTCGCAGTTCATCAAGGGCGAGCAGGTGGAATACACCCGCGTCATGATGGAAAACGCCCGTCTGCGCGCCGAGAGCAAGCAGGAAGCCCAGTTCGACCGCGTGCTGTTGGGTATCACCAAGGCTTCGTTGGCCACCGAAAGCTTCATTTCGGCAGCGTCGTTCCAGGAGACCACCCGCGTCCTCACCGAAGCGGCGGTTACCGGCAAGCGCGACTACCTGCTCGGCCTGAAGGAAAACGTGGTCGTAGGCCGCCTGATCCCGGCCGGCACCGGTCTCTCGTACCACGAGAACCGCCGCAAGCAGAGCGAAGCGCGCCGCATGCAGGAAATGGCCTCCGCCCGCGAAGTGGAAGCCGCCCTGACCGAAGCGCTCAACGCCGAACTGGACCTCGATTCGACCAGGGAATAACAGAATCGAAGCAATACCGCTGATCGTCTGCACGGATGTAAGGTGCCTGCCGGGGGGAACTCCCTATCGGGACCGTTGATGGCCAGGGATGGCCATCACCGAGCGCACAGGGATGTGCTTGTAGCGTGTCTCGATAGGGAGTTCCCCCCGGCAGGCACCGCATCGAAGCCCCCTACAGGGCCTCGCTGATTGACTAGAAAGAGGCACGAAATTAGAATGCGCCTCCTTTGTCGCCCCCCAAGGCGGCACTCGCTATTTGAAAATGCATGTAAACAGTCATCCGATTGCAAGCCAAGCGCTTGATCGGGCAGGAGAAATTTGATGGCAACCATCAACCAGCTGGTCCGCAAGCCACGCCGCAGCAGAGCCGACAAAAGCGACGTGCCCGCCCTGCAGGGCAGCCCGCAGCGCCGCGGCGTCTGCACGCGCGTGTATACCACCACGCCCAAGAAACCCAACTCCGCACTCCGCAAGGTCTGCCGCGTACGCCTCACCAGTGGCTACGAAGTCAGCTCCTACATCGGCGGCGAAGGCCACAACCTCCAGGAACACAGCGTTATCCTGATTCGTGGCGGCAGGGTCAAGGACCTCCCCGGTGTGCGCTACCACACCGTACGCGGCTCGCTGGACACCTCCGGTGTTTCCGCCCGTCGCCAGGCCCGCTCCAAATACGGTGCCAAACGCCCCAAATCCTGATTTTTCTTATTACCCACAGTAAGGCCGGACGTCGCATCGGGCGAATGTTCCGGATTACCCTGAAGAGAGCGCATCATGCCAAGAAGACGAGTTCCCCCCCGCCGGGAAGCACTGCCCGATCCCAAATTCGGCAGCATCACCCTGGCCAAGTTCATGAACCACGTAATGGTCGACGGCAAGAAATCCGTTGCTGAAAAGATCGTTTACGGCGCACTGAACACCATCAGTGAGCGTGGCAACGCCGACCCCCTCAAGGTTTTCGAATCCGCCCTGGAAAATATCGCCCCGCTGGTGGAAGTAAAATCCCGCCGCGTCGGTGGCGCCACCTACCAGGTGCCGGTGGAAGTGCGTCCGGAACGCCGCAATGCGCTCTCCATGCGCTGGCTGGTGGAATATTCCCGCGCCCGCAGCGAGAAATCCATGGCACTGCGTCTGGCCGGCGAGATAATGGACGCCTCCCAGGGCCGCGGCAGCGCGGTCAAGAAGCGTGAAGACGTGCATCGCATGGCGGAAGCCAACCGCGCGTTCTCGCACTACCGCTTCTAAGCTTCCATCTTCAATACGCATACGACCGAGGGCTAAGCAGTGTCCAGAAAGATTCCTATCAAGCGTTACCGTAACATCGGTATCTGTGCGCACGTGGATGCGGGAAAAACCACTACCTCCGAACGCGTCCTGTTCTACACCGGCGTCAACCACAAGCTGGGTGAAGTACATGAAGGTGCTGCCACGATGGACTGGATGGAGCAGGAACAGGAGCGTGGTATCACTATCACGTCCGCCGCCACCACCTGTTTCTGGAAGGGCATGAGCGGCCAGTTCGACGAGCACCGCATCAACCTCATCGACACCCCTGGCCACGTTGACTTCACCATCGAAGTCGAGCGTTCGCTGCGCGTGTTGGACGGTGCTGTCGTGGTGCTGTGCGCCAGCTCCGGCGTACAGCCGCAGACCGAAACCGTATGGCGCCAGGCCAACCGCTACGAAGTGCCGCGCATCACCTACGTCAACAAGATGGACCGCGCCGGTGCCAATTTCCTGCGCGTGGTCAAGCAGATGAAAGAGCGCCTGAATGCCAACCCGGTGCCGCTGCAGTTGCCCGTGGGCGCCGAAGACACCTTCAAAGGCGTGGTCGATCTGCTCAAGATGAAATACATCAAGTGGAACGAAGAAGATCAGGGGCTGACTTTCGAGTACGTCGACGTGCCGGCCGACATGCAGGCCGAGTGCGAAAAATGGCGGGAAAACCTGGTGGAAGCCGCCGCTGAAGCCGACGAAGAGTTGATGAACAAGTACCTCGATGAAGGCACCCTGAGCGAGGGAGAGATCAAGCGCGGCCTGCGTGCCCGTACTCTGGCCAACGAGATCGTGCTGGTGGTCTGTGGTTCTTCGTTCAAGAACAAAGGTGTGCAGGCCATGCTCGACGCCGTGGTCGACTACCTGCCGTCGCCCACCGAAGTGAAGGCGATCGAGGGCGTGCTGGACGACGGCGTTACCGTGGCTACCCGCGAATCCAACGACGACGACCCGTTCTCCGCGTTGGCGTTCAAGATCGCCACCGACCCCTTCGTCGGCACGCTCACCTTTATCCGCGTGTACTCGGGCAAGCTGAATTCCGGCGATTCCGTGTACAACCCGGTCAAGGACCGCAAAGAGCGCGTGGGCCGTATGGTGCAGATGCACTCCAACAGCCGCGAGGAAATCAAGGAAGTGCTGGCGGGCGACATCGCCGCCCTGATCGGTCTGAAGGACGTTACCACGGGTGAAACCCTGTGCGACCTGAACAACAAGATCACCCTGGAAAAAATGGATTTCCCCGAGCCGGTGATCTCCGTGGCCGTGGAACCCAAAACCAAGGCCGACCAGGAGAAAATGGGCATCGCCCTCGGCAAGCTGGCGCAGGAAGATCCGTCGTTCCGCGTTGCTACCGACGAGGAAAGCGGCCAGACCATCATCTCCGGCATGGGCGAGTTGCATTTGGACATTCTCGTTGACCGCATGCGCCGTGAATTCGGCGTGGAAGCCAACATCGGCAAGCCGCAGGTGGCCTACCGCGAAACCATCCGCAAAACGGTGGAAGTGGAAGGCAAGCACGTCAAGCAGTCCGGTGGTCGCGGTCAGTACGGGCACGTGTGGCTCCGTCTCGAGCCGCTGCCGGCCGACTCCGAATACGAATTCGTCAACGAAATCGTGGGCGGCGTGGTACCCCGGGAATACGTGCCCGCGGTCGACAAGGGCGTGCAGGAGCAGATGAAGAACGGCTGTCTGGCCGGCTATCCGCTGCTGGCCATGAAAGTGAGCATTTTCGACGGTTCGTACCACGACGTGGACTCCAGCGAGATGGCGTTCAAGATCGCCGGCTCCATGGCGCTCAAGGCCGGTGCCCTGAAGGCCGATCCGGCACTGCTCGAACCGATCATGAAAGTGGAAGTGGTCACCCCGGAAGAGTACATGGGCGACATCATGGGCGATTTGAACCGTCGCCGTGGCATCGTGATGGGGATGGACGATTCCAGCTCCGGCAGGATCATCAACGCCGAAGTGCCGCTGGCAGAAATGTTCGGTTACTCCACGGACCTGCGTTCGGCCTCTCAGGGCCGCGCCACGTTCACCATGGAGTTCACCAAGTACGCCGAGGTTCCCAACAACATCGTGGAAACCATCATCAAGGGCAAAGGCAAGTAAGCCGCCCATTGTGGCAACCAATAACCTGTTATTTGAATACACAAAGCTAAAGTACCCGGAGGCATTCGATGGCGAAGGAAAAATTTGAACGTAAGAAGACGCACGTCAACGTAGGGACGATCGGTCACGTGGACCACGGCAAGACGACGTTGACGGCGGCGCTGACGCGCGTGTGCGCGGAAACCTGGGGTGGCACGTTC
>DATMFX010000161.1:0-2419 GCA_035555995.1 Hyphomicrobiales bacterium
TGCCGGCGCCGTTGGGGCCGAGCAGGGCAAACACCTCACCGGTTTCGATACGCAGCGACACGCCGTCCACCGCGTTGAAATGGCCTTTCCCCTGCGGCAATGGGTAGCGTTTGCAAAGAGCGGTGGCTTCTACGATCGGCGCCATTCTTTATCCAGTATTCCAATAGGTTTCATCGCGGCTTTATGGACAGTGTATACACTGCCGGACAGCATAGGTTGTATGGAGGCCCATACGGGAAATCACCATGGCGCAAGCGTTCTGGCGTGCGATATGGATTTCGGATGTGCATCTCGGCACCCCTGGCTGCAAAGCCGCTCTGCTGAATTCCTTCCTCGAAAGCCACCGTTGTGAACGGCTCTACCTGGTCGGGGACATCATCGACGGTTGGCGTATCTCCTCCAGCAAGTGGTACTGGCCGCAGGAGCACAACCGCGTGGTGCAGCAGATACTACGCAAATCGGAAAAGGAAGGCACCCAGGTCTTCTACGTGGTGGGCAATCACGACGAGTTTCTGCGCGGCTACATTGCCGAGCACGAGGTACGCATGGGCGGCATCGAGGTGGTGGACGAAGCCTTTCACACCACCGCCTCGGGCGAGCGCCTGTGGATCGTGCATGGCGACGACTACGATGGCGTCACGCGCCACCACAAATGGGTGGCGCTGCTCGGCGACGTGGCCTACAACTTCCTGCTGTGGTCCAACCACTGGTTCAACAAGGCGCGCCGGCTGCTGCGCATGCCGTACTGGTCGCTGTCCGGCGCGATCAAGCATCGGGTGAAACAGGCGGTGAGCTTCATTTTCGAGTTCGAGCACACCATTGCCCGGGAAGCGGCGGCGCGTGGCGTGGACGGCGTGGTGTGCGGGCACATCCACCACGCGGAGAAAAAGCGCATCGAGGACATCCGCTACTACAACTGTGGGGACTGGGTGGAAAGCTGCACCGCGCTGGTGGAAGACGCGCAGGGCGAACTGCAGATCGTGCACTGGGCACAGCAGCAGGAGAACGTGGTGCCGCTCAAGTTCGTCACTGGCGAAGAAGCCGCCTGACGCCGCCCGCTGGTTTTGCCGCGACGCGCACGGTAGTGCGCACCGCGCGCCTCATTGCGCTACCCGTTCAGATTGCGTTACACGCTCAGTTTTTCGCGCGCAGCTGTTCGGCTTCCAACGGTTCCTTGATGGTGCAGCCGTCGGTGGCTTCGCAGTTGTCCTGCAGCAGGCGCGCCACGGGCAGCATCGGCTGGGTGGGCGGCTGCAGGAAGCCGAGCGGGTAGCGGCCCATCGCCAGGTCGAACGGCGTGCGGCCGGAACTGTCGGCCACTTCCTGCGCGATGCCGTTGTCGATCAAGAATTGCGCGATCTGCAGCCAGCCCACGCGGGCGGCGGCGTGCAGCGCATTCTGGCCGTCGATCGTGCGATTGCCGGTGCGGCGTCCCAGACCTGCTGCGTCACGTTCGGAATCTGTCGTTTCGCTGACGGGGCGCTTTGCCGGGTCCCCGGTGAGCGCATTGATGTCGGCGCCGTGCTCCAGCAGGAGACGGATGGTTTCGATGCTGTCCTCTTCGCTTTTGTAGCGGCCGCGGGTGGGTTCGGCGGCCCAGTCGATGCCGGACACCGCCAGCAGCGGCGTATGGCCGCGGGCGTTCGGCAGGTCCACCAGCGCGCCGTGTTCGAGCAGCAGTTGCACGGCGGCATTGTCGGCGGCGCGGGCGGCGCGCAGCAGCGGCGTGGCGCCTTCGGACAAGGGATTGTCGGAGCCGCGGTCGAACACGGCATTGCGATAGGGCGGACGCACTTTCAGCTGCATGTTGGGATTGGCGCCCTTGTCGAGCAGCACCTTGGCCACGTCGAGCGGGGTTACGCTGTCTTCCGACGGAATGTCGGGACGACCGCCGGTGGGCAGGGTGTTCATGTCGATGGCGTTGTACAGCGGCGCGCGGCCGAACAGATCCCATTGGTTGACGTCGGCGCCGGCGTCTATCAAGGCCATGGCGGTTTCGAAGTGCAGGTTGATCAGCGCCAGGTTCAGCGCCGAAGTACCGTCGGGATCGGCGGCCCAGAGATCGGCGCCGGCCTTGGCCAGGATCGGGATGCAGGTGGTGCAGCCTTCGCGCGCGGCGTACAACAGCGGTGAGAAGCCGCCCTTGTTCATGTCCTTGGGGCGTGGTTCGTTGAGCGTGCGGCGATCCCACAGGCGCGCGTCGCCGTGCAGGTTCACGTCGGCGCCGTGCTTGATCAACAGTTCCAGCATCGCGGGCTGGCTTTGGGCGGCGGCCCACATCACGGCGCTCTGGCCGCCCCAGCCTTCGCGCGCATTGACCTCGGCGCCGTGCTCGAGCAGCAGCTTGGCGGATTCCAGCGAGCCGGAGCGCGCCGCCACCATCAAGGCGGTTTCGTGTTCGAGGTTGCCCTGGTTGGGA
>DATMFX010000162.1:0-6144 GCA_035555995.1 Hyphomicrobiales bacterium
CACGAAACTCGGCGGGAGCGTGGAGACGTGATACGAAAGCGTCGCGGAAATACGCTCGCCTTCTCGGATCGTGAAGTGGGAACAGGTTGTCTTGCCTTCTCCCTGCAGCGGTAGCCTGGTGTGCAAATGCACGGTATCAGGACCGGCAACCGCGCTCAGTCCATACTCCCGGCGCTGCACCCATGGCACGGCCTGCCCATAGGAAAAACGCAGCACCAGTTCCATGACCATATCGACGTGCCCGGCTTCACCGGAGAGAATACGGACCAGATTGGTTTTTCCCGCCTCCGCCGACAGCGGCATGAAATCGGTTATCGCAACGGTGCCGGTGGCCGTCTCGAACCGCGTTTCCAAAATCGCGGTGCCTTCAAGGTAGCGCCGGGAACATGTGATGTGTTCATCGCGCGGCGCGATCTGCCATCGGCCATGGTCGGGTGTGCCGAGCAACGCGGCAAAACACGCGGGGGAATCGAAGCGCGGCAGGCACAGCCAATCGATAGAACCATCCTTCCCCACGAGAGCCGCGGTGCGCATGTTCCCGATGATTCCGTAATCCTCGATGTTGCGACGGCGTGAACCGTGCGTAACAGAAGGCCGCAGTTCCCCCGTTTCCTCAGCCGCCATGGGCAAAACCCGGATAGTCGGTCATCCCCCCGTCCACATAAACGGTGGTAGCGGTGATATAGGCCGCGAGATCGGAGGCGAGAAACACCGCAACACCCGCGATGTCTTGCGGCTGGCCGAGACGCCCCAGGGGAATCTTCTCAAGCAGATCCTGATAACCCTGGGGATCGTTCCACACCGCCTCGTTGATCGGCGTCCGGATTGCTCCCGGCGCAATGCACAGCACACGCACGCCATGAGGCGCCGCCTCCAGCGCCATCGATTTCGCCATCATCGAAAGCCCGGCCTTGCTGGCCGTATAGGCGCTGTAGCCGCTCCACGCGATGCGTTCGTGCACGCTGGTGATATTGATTACGACACCGTTTTTCTGAACGACCATTCGGCGCAAGGCCTCTCGCGCGCAGAGATAGGCACCCACCAGATTGATATCGACGACCTGCTTCCACCCCGTTACCTGTCCCTCCCACGCATGGGCACGCGGGCCATCGACACCGGCATTGTTGATCAGTGTATCGATGCCTCCCCACGCCGCGTCCATCTGCGTGAACATGGCCTCCACGGCTGCCGCATCGGAAACGTCCGCTTCAACGACGAGGGCGTCGCCCCCCTTATCCCGAAGCTCATCGGCAAGGCCCTCTGCACCACCCGTATCGCCCAGATGATTGATGGCAATCCGCGCACCACACGCCGCGAACGCCACACACATGGCGCGCCCAAGGCCTGAGCTTGCGCCGGTAATGAGGACTCGCCGGTCCTGGAGATTCAGATCCATCCCATGCGCCTCTCACAACGTGGGACCAATCCTGCAAGATGCTGGCTGGTGTTCCCATCCTGCCAACGATGGCAGACGGGAAAATTGAAAAAGTCCGCATTTCTGCCCGGCATCGGAGATGCGCGACCGACGGATGCCCCGTCGGCAGGTGCCGGAAAGCCTTCCCACCATCGCCGCAGCGCAAGCCGCTGCAAAATGACATAAACTAGCGGCCGATTATTCAGCACTGCGCGGTTTTGTGGGCCGCTTTATCGTGATCAATACGGCCTTTTCCTCCCTTTCCCTTTCGCCCGCCTTGCAGGACAACCTGCAAGGCCTGGGCTTCGAACAGATGACGCCCATCCAGGCGCAAAGCCTGCCGCTCATCCTGGCAGGCCGCGACCTGATCGCGCAGGCCAAGACCGGCAGCGGCAAAACGGCGGCATTCGGTCTGGGCGTGCTGCAGCACCTGGATGTCAACCGCCTGATGCCACAGGCGCTGGTGCTTTGCCCCACCCGTGAACTGGCGGACCAGGTTGCCCAGGAACTGCGCCGGCTCGCCCGCCTGATCCCCAACGTCAAGATACTGACACTGTGCGGTGGCACCGCCGCGCGCCCCCAGGCCGAATCGCTCGCCCGTGGCGCCCATCTGGTAGTGGGCACGCCCGGCCGCATCCAGGATCACCTGGCGCGCGGCAGCCTGAACCTATCCGATTTGAATACTTTGGTATTGGATGAGGCCGATCGCATGGTGGACATGGGTTTCCACGATGACATCGTCGCCATCGCCTCGCACTGCCCGGCCAAGCGCCAGACCTTGCTGTTCTCGGCCACCTACCCCGACAACATCCGCAAGCTCAGCGCCCGGTTCCTGAGCAACCCGGCCGAGGTCAAGGTCGAGGCGCAGCATGATGCCAGCCGCATCGAACAGGTTTTCTACGAGATCACTGAGGCCGAAAGACTGGATGCCGTGGTCACGCTGCTGGCCCACTTTCGTCCGGCCTCCACGCTGGCATTCTGCAACACCAAGCTCCGCAGTCACGCCCTGGTCGAACGCCTGCGCGCTGCCGGCATCAGCGCCCAGGCGCTCAACGGCGACCTGGAACAGCGCGAGCGCGACGAAATCCTGATCCAGTTCGCCAACCAGAGTTGCGCCGTGCTGGTGGCGACCGACGTCGCCGCCCGCGGGTTGGATATCCAGCACCTGGGCGCCGTGATCAACGTGGATATCACCAAGGACACTGAAGTGCATGTGCACCGCATCGGCCGCAGTGGCCGCGGCGAGCAAAAGGGGTTGGCGCTGAGCCTGTGTTCGCCAGAGGAAGCACGCTGGGCCAATCTGATCGAGCAATACCAGGGTGCCCCGCTGCAATGGAGCAATCTCAAAGCGCTGCGCGCCACGTCCGATCATCCGTTGCGCGCGCCCATGATCACCTTGTGCATACAAGGCGGCAAGAGGGACAAATTGCGTCCCGGCGACCTGCTTGGCGCGCTGACCGGCGATGGCGGCCTGACTGCCGCACAGGTGGGCAGGATCAACATCACCGAGTTCAGTGCTTACGTGGCATTGAATCGTCAGATTGCCAAGCAGGCGTTTTCCAGGCTTTCCAACAGCAGTATCAAGGGACGCCGGTTCCGCATGCGCTTTCTGGAAGAGTTCTGACGCAACCTCGCGCGTGAATTCGGCGACGGTCACGTTCCCTTGGCAATGTCATCCAACGGCCTTGTCAGGTGCCGACGCAAGCGTCAGACTGTTTTCCACCTTTGCGGCTATCCGCCATTGCACCGATAAGCTTGGAGGCCCGTCATGCAGTACACAAAATCCCAGGAAGCAATCGATCGCCTGACGCCGGAACAGCGCCGGGTTACGCAGGAAGCCGGCACCGAACGCCCCTTCACCGGCCAATACAACGACCACAAGGAACCCGGCATCTACGTGGACATCGTTTCGGGTGAACCGCTCTTTGCCTCGTCCGACAAGTTCGAATCGGGCTGCGGTTGGCCAAGCTTCACCAAGCCCATCGTGCCAGCGAACGTCAACGAGTTGCGGGATACTTCCCACGGGATGGTCAGAACCGAGGTCAGGTCGACTCACGGCAACAGTCACCTCGGCCACGTGTTTCCGGACGGCCCGCGTGATCGCGGCGGCCTGCGCTACTGCATCAATTCCGCGTCGCTCCGATTCATCCCTCGCGACGATATGAAAAGAGAAGGCTACGGCGACTATCTCGATCAAGTGGAGGACGTTTAGCATGCATCAGCGCGCTGTGCTTGCCGGAGGCTGCTTCTGGGGCATGCAGGATTTGATCCGCAAGCTTCCCGGCATTGTCTCTACCCGCGTCGGTTACACCGGCGGCAATATTCCCAATGCAACCTACCGCAATCATGGCACTCACGCGGAGGCAATCAAAATCATCTTCGATACGGAGAAAACGAGCTACCGGCGAATCCTGGAATATTTCTTCCAGATCCACGACCCGACCACCCTGAACCAGCAGGGCAACGATATGGGCCCCAGCTACCGTTCGGCGATCTACCATGTGGACGACGAGCAAAAGCGCATCGCCGAAGATACCATCGCCGATGTGGAAGCCTCCGGGCTTTGGGGAGATAAGGTGGTCACGGAGGTCGAGCCTGTCGGGGATTTCTGGGAAGCGGAACCGGAGCATCAGGATTATCTGGAGCGGTATCCGAACGGCTATACCTGCCACTTCCCGCGCCCCAATTGGGTCCTTCCCAGGCGGGAAAACGCATAATCCCCCGTTTCATCCATCTTTTACCGAAATGAACGCCGGGGGTATTCTCCGGCAAGGCCACAGCATGAGCGACAACAACACATACATTCCCCCTAAAGTCTGGACCTGGGAGCAAGCCAGCGGCGGCACTTTCTCCAACATCAACCGGCCGATCGCCGGCCCCACCCACGAAAAAATACTCCCCGTGGGCAGGCACCCATTGCAACTCTATTCGCTTGGCACGCCGAACGGACAGAAGGTCACGATCATGCTGGAAGAGCTGCTGGCGCTTGGCCACGGCGGCGCCGAATATGATGCCTGGCTGATCAACATCGGCGAAGGCGACCAGTTCGGCTCCGGCTTCGTCGAAATCAATCCCAACTCCAAGATTCCCGCGTTGATGGACCGCAGCGAGCCAACGCCGGTGCGCGTTTTCGAATCCGGCGCGATCCTGATGTATCTCGCGGAAAAGTTCGGCGCCTTCCTGCCAATGGATCGGCCGGCCCGCGCGGAAATGCTCTCGTGGCTGTTCTGGCAGATGGGCTCGGCGCCCTTCCTCGGCGGTGGTTTCGGGCATTTTTATCTCTATGCCCCGACCAAGCAGGAGTACCCGATCAACCGCTATGCCATGGAAGTCAAACGCCAGCTCGACGTACTCGACCGCCGCCTGGCCGACAACGAATTCGTCGCCGGCCCCGATTACACGATCGCCGACATGGCGATCTGGCCCTGGTACGGCGGGCTGGTGAAAGGCTGGCAGTACGAGGCAGCCGAGTTCCTTGCCGTGCATGAGTACAGGAACGTCGTGCGCTGGGCCGACCAGATTTTCGCCCGCCCGGCCGTTGCGCGTGGCAGCAAGGTCAACCGTACCCGGGGGCCGCTGTCGGAACAGTTGCATGAGCGGCATGATGCCGACGACTTCGAGACGAAGACGCAGGATAAGCAGCCTCTCCCCGGTAATTAACGACAAACCGCTTTGCCGGTCACATTCCGGCCCCAGGCCCGCTCCTATAATGGATTGGCGATTCCCAATCTGGACTGGACATTCGGGCCTGGAGCCTGGAAAAGGAGACGAGTCATGCAATCGAAGAAAGGCTATCTTCAGACAAAGTGGCAGGCGGTCGCCGCCACAGCCGCCCTACTGCTCCTCACCGCCTGCGCATCGAACCCTTTTGTATCCACCTGGCGCGATCCAGACGCTCAGCCGTTGATGGTGAATGGCGCGCGCATTGCCGCCATCGCCATGGTGGAAAGCGAGTCCTCACGCCGCGCGGCCGAAGATGCCATTGCGCGTGAACTGGAGGCGCGCGGCGCCATTGGCGTACCCCTGTATACCGTACTGCCCAATGCCTCCCCCTCCAACGAAGCGGAGGTGCGTGAGCAGCTTGAACAACAAGGCTTCCAGGGCGTCGTGGTATTTCGCCCCGTCAACAGCCGCACCGAGGTTCTCTCCGACTTCGCCTATGCCTCTCCGAATTACCGCGTGTTGTGGGGCGGCTATTACGGCTACGGCTGGGGCACCCCCTGGGGCGTGGGCGTAACGGCGCAACCGGACATCCGCTCGGACAACATCGTCACCGTCGAAACCCTGGTGTATTCACTGCGCCAGAACAAACTGGTATGGGGCGGTGAAAGCACGATCCGCAATCCTTCCGGTGTGGAACGAATGGTCCGCGATACGGCCAAAAAGGTGGCGGCCGAGCTGCAGCGCATCGGTCTGTTGGAAAACTGAACGCTATCGCGTCTGCTTGGCATTCATCGACTGGCTGGTGCAACTGACAGCTCGAACGCCGTTCTACCGTGGACCTTGCCGTTGACAAGAATCTCGATTTCATGGCGCCCGGGATAATGTGTGCGGGTTGTGAAATTTGCGATCAACTGGCGCTTTCGGATCCACTCAACAGCGCCCCCTGCCAACTCCACGGTCTTGAGTTTGAAAACCTTGGCGGACACCACGCCGGATTTCTTTACATAGTGGATCGCATAGTCGACCACGAGACGCTGCGTCTCGTCCGACATGGAAGCAAGCATAAA
>DATMFX010000163.1:0-6401 GCA_035555995.1 Hyphomicrobiales bacterium
GTCGAAATCGGCTTGCATGAACGCGTGACGGCCTGTTCGCCGCCCTCCTGTGAAAAAGTGCGGAAAAGGATCAGAGCTCGCCGTTGACCAGTTCGCCACGCATCGGCTCGGGCATGAACTTGCCGATCAGCGAGGCGACGCGCTCACGCATCTGGTGGCGGTGCACGATCATGTCGATGGCGCCGTGTTCCAGCAGGAATTCGCTGCGCTGGAAGCCTTCGGGCAGTTTTTCCCGCACGGTCTGGCGGATCACGTCCTGCCCCGCAAAGCCGATGAAGGCTCGCGGCTCGGCGATGTTGACGTCGCCCAGCATCGCCAGGCTGGCCGACACGCCGCCATATACTGGATCGACCAGTACGGAAATATAGAGCAGTCCGTGCTGTTTCATGCGCTCGAGCGCCGCGGCGGTCTTGGCCATCTGCATCAGCGATATCAGCGCTTCCTGCATGCGTGCGCCGCCGCTGGTGGCAAAACAGACGAACGGCAGGTTCTGCTCCAGGCAGCGATTGACCGCCATGACGAACTTGTGCCCCACCACCGACCCCATCGAACCGCCGATGAAGCCGAACTCGAACGCGGCGCTGACCACGGGACGCCCCTGCAACTGGCCCTGCATCACCACCAGCGCATCCTTTTCACCGGTGGCCTTGGCGGCGGCGGTGAGGCGGTCGCGGTAGCGCTTGAGGTCGCGGAACTTGAGGATGTCGGTAGGCTCGATGTCGGCCCCGATTTCCTCGCGGCCTTCCGGATCCAGGAACAGGTCCAGGCGCTGCCGCGCCGAAATGCGCATGTGATGATCGCACTTGGGACACACTTCCTGGTTGTCGCGCAGGTTGTCGCGGTACAGCACCGCTTCGCATCGCGGGCACTTCTTCCACAGTCCCTCGGGGACGCTGCGGGTGCGGTCGGTGGCGCTGGTCTTGACCATCGCCGGCAGAATCTTGTCTATCCATCTGCTCATGGCAGTTACCTTCGTGTGGGGAAAGGCGTGCCTCTCCGGAATCAATGTCAGTTGGCGTTGGCGTCCATGGCCGCGCGCATCTCGGCGATCAGCGCGGTCTGCTGGCGCAGCGCGTCGTGGGTGTAGGCTTGAGCGGGCTGCAGTTCGCCGATGCGTGCCACCAGGGCGCTGCCCACCACGATGGCATCGGCCACGGCGGCGATGCGTGCGGCGCTCTGGCCGTCGCGAATGCCGAAGCCCACGCCGATCGGCAGCGTGGTGTGCTGGCGCAGGATGGCCAGGTTACTCTCCACCGAGTCGATGTCCAGGTGCGCGGCGCCGGTAACGCCCTTGAGCGAGACGTAGTACACATAACCGCTGCTTTGCCGGCAGATCGTTGCCATGCGTTCGGGATTGGTGGTGGGCGCTACCAGGAAAATGGTGTCGAGCCCGGCCTGCTGCAATACGCTCTTGAGCGCGTGCGATTCCTCCGGCGGCATATCCACGATCAGCACGCCGTCCACACCGGCGCTGCGTGCCCGCTCGGCAAAATGCTGGTAGCCCATGCATTCCACCGGATTCAGGTAGCCCATCAGCACCACCGGCGTCTGGGTATCGCGCTCGCGAAAACGCGCCACGGTTTCCAGCACGCCGGCCAGATGCGTCTTGCGCGCCAGCGCGCGTTCCACGGCACGCTGGATCACCGGGCCGTCCGAGGATGGATCGCTGAAGGGAAAACCCAGTTCGATCACGTCGGCGCCATTTGCCACCAGGGCGTGCATCAGGCCCAGGGTGGTATCGAGATCCGGATCGCCCGCCGTCATATAGGGAATCAGGGCCTTGCGGCCGGCGGCCTGCAGACGTGCGAAAGTGGCTTGAATACGACTCATAGGATGCTCGGCTTTGCTAAATAAGCGGTGGTGCTTTTATTTTGATGTTTTGGTGTTTTAGATTTTTATCTGATCGATCTCGGCCACGGTGTGCAGATCCTTGTCGCCGCGGCCGGACAGGTTGACCACCATCAGGTGGTCCCGCGGCAGCGTCGGCGCCGCCTTGATCGCGTAGGCGATGGCGTGGCTCGATTCGAGCGCGGGAATTATACCCTCGATGCGCGTCAGGGTACGGAAGGCATCCAGCGCTTCATCGTCCGTCACCGCCGTGTATTCGGCGCGCGCGATGTCCTTGAGCCAGCTGTGTTCGGGGCCGACGCCGGGATAGTCGAGACCGGCGGACACCGAATGGGTGTCGAGTATCTGGCCGTCGGCGTCGTTCATCAGGTACGTGCGGTTGCCATGCAGCACGCCGGGCTGGCCGGCGGACAGCGACGCCGCGTGCCGGCCCGTGCTGAGGCCAAGGCCGCCCGCTTCCACGCCGACCATGCGCACCGCGCTGTCTTCGATGAAGGGATAGAACAGGCCGATGGCATTGGAACCGCCGCCCACGCAGGCCACCAGCGAATCCGGCAGGCGGCCGCACTGCTTCAGGCTCTGCTCCTTCACCTCGCGGCCGATGATGCTCTGGAAATCGCGCACCAGCATCGGATACGGATGCGGCCCCGCCACGGTGCCGATGATGTAGTAGGTGTTGTCGACGTTGGTGGCCCAGTCGCGCATGGCTTCGTTCATGGCGTCCTTGAGCGTGCAGGAACCGGAGTTCACACCCACCACGTTGGCACCGAGCATCTTCATGCGGTACACGTTGGCGCTCTGGCGCCGGATGTCCTCGGTGCCCATGAACACGTGGCATTCGAGCCCCAGCCGCGCGGCCACGGTGGCGGTGGCCACGCCGTGCTGGCCGGCGCCGGTTTCGGCGATGATGCGGCGCTTGCCCATGGCGCGAGCCAACAGCGCCTGGCCGATGGTGTTGTTCACCTTGTGCGCGCCGGTATGGTTCAGATCCTCGCGCTTGAGGTAGATACGGGCGCCGCCGAGCCGGTCGCTGAGGCGTTCGGCGAAATACAGCGGCGAGGGCCGGCCCACGTAGTGCGCGAGGTCGTAGTCGAATTCGGCCCAGAACGCCGGGTCTTCCTTGAGCCGCGCGTACTGGCGGTTCAGCTCCTCGAGCGCCGGCATCAGCGTCTCGCCGACGAAGATGCCGCCGTAAGGGCCGAAATGCCCGTGGGCGTCGGGGTAGGCGTACCGGCCGGCGTTCTTGACCGCTTCAGACATGGTGTACCTCATCGATGAATTTTCTTATCAGGGCTGCCGACTTGATGCCCGGCGCCTCTTCCACACCCGAGCTGACGTCCACCGCCCAGGGTCCTACCGCGCGGCAGGCCTGCGCCACGTTGTCGACGCGCAGGCCTCCCGCGAGAATGGTGCGCCCCTGCCCACGCACGGGCTGCAGCAGCGACCAATCGAAACTCTCCCCCGTACCGCCATAAAGCGCTTCGTGCCAGGCGTCGAACAGCACGCCGCGGCCGTCCGCATAACGCACCCTGGCCGCCGCCAGATCCATGCCAGGCACCACCCGCAGCGCCTTGATGTAGGGCCGCGCAAAACCTGCGCAGAACTGCGGGGATTCATCGCCATGGAACTGCAGGATATCCAGCGGCAACGCCGCCAGCGCTGCATTCACTTCCGTCTCGCCCGGATTGACGAACAGCCCCACGGCGGTGACGAACGGCGGCAGTTCCCGCAGGATCTCGCGCGCCTGTTCCAGGCTCACGGCACGCGGGCTGGGCGGATAGAACACGAGCCCAATGGCATCCGCGCCCGCCTCCGCGGCCACCATGGCGTCCTCGGAACGGGTGATACCGCAAATCTTGACTCGGATACGAAGGGACACGGGAAACTCTGGTGATTCAACCGAAGGATTCTAACAAAACCCGCCCCGCAAGCCTATGCGAATGGCAATGCCGCCAGGTCCGGCTCGGGCAACGCGAAATGCGCCGGATAACGCACGCCCACCAGGGTCAGCCCTGCCGCCGGCGCGGTTTTGGCGGCCAGGCGCCGGTCCCTGCCGGCCAGCAGTTCGGCCGCCCACTGCGGCTCGCGCACACCCTCGCCCACGGCCAGCAGCATGCCGACGATGTTGCGCACCATGTGCAGCAGAAACGCATTGGCTTCGATGGTCACGCTGACATAGTCGCCAAGGCGTTCCACGTCGAGCGCGAGCACGTTGCGCATCGGCGTGCGCGACTGGCAGCCCGCGCCGCGATAGGCGCTGAAATCGTGTTCGCCGAGCAGATACTGCCCCGCCTGCCGCATGCGCGCTGCGTCGAGCGGCGCAAAATGCGAGGTGACCAGCGACGCCAGACGTCCGGCGCGCGCCGGGGCATTGAAGATGAGATAGCGATAACAACGGCTCAGCGCGCTGAAGCGGGCATGGAAATCATCCGGCACCTCATGCGCCCAGCGCACCGCCACCTGCGGTGGCAACAGCGAATTGACCCCGCGCACCCAGGCCTTGAGCGGACGCTCAGTGGGGGGATCGAAATGCACCACCTGCCAGCTGGCATGCACGCCGGCATCGGTGCGGCCGGCGCAATTGACGCGCAGCGGGGCGGCGGCGATGGCGGCAAGCGCGGTTTCGAGGCTTTCCTGCACCGTGGCCACGCGCGGACTTGCCTGCGCCTGCCAGCCATTGAAGGCGGCGCCGTTGTATTCGACGCCAAGCGCCACGCGCCGCGCTGGGGATTCCAAGGACATCATGGAGGTGCCGGACTCAGGCGTCCTGCCATTTTTCCTTCAGGCGCTGGGCTTCCGCCTGCTGTGCCTCATCGCCCGACACCAGCACCTGGTCGAGGATTTCCAGGGCGCCCGGCAGGTCGCCCATGGCCTCATAGGCCACGGCGAGATCGAGCTTGGTGTCGCTCGCGGTTTCGGCGCGCTCGGGGTAAAGGGAAGGTTCGTCCTCGTCTTCCGGCACCACGGTGGTGTCGTCAAAGGCGAGCCCGCTCAAATCCAGCGTATCCAGTTCCAGGGTGGGGCCCTCGCCGGCGTCGGCGATCGCACGTTCCAGATCCACCTGCTCGCCTTCGCCGAAGGTGTCGCCGTCGTCGGGATCGTCCGGATGGCGGTAACGGCTGCTCATCAGCAAACGCTCATCGCCCGTAGTTTCGGTTTCCGGCGGCAGCGGCGCGCCGATCACGGCGCCGGCCTCGCTCAGGTCCGGTATTTCCAGATCGTCGTCCAGGTCGTCCTCGAACGCGTATTCATCGGCATCCGCCAGCGCCTGGCGCCGGCGGTTGTTGGCAAGCGCCATGCCGCCAAGTGCAAGCACCACCACACCGCCAAGCCCCACCACCCACTTGAGCGGGCTGCCGCGCAACAGGTCAAGTACGCCATTGCTGCTCTCGCGCTGTTCCAGCAGCGCACGCGCGGCATCTTCCGCCTGCCGCGCCAGATCGGTCTGCATCTGCGCCAGGCGTTCGTCTTCGATGGTGATGATGTTCTGCAGGATGACGATCTGCTCTTCAAGCATGGTCAACCGTTCGGTCAACTCGCGGTTTTCCAGGCGCGCGCGGTCGAGGTTTTCCTCGCTCAGCATCAGTTCGTTCTCGAGCTGGGCGATGGTGGCTTCCAGGTCGGCGCTGCCGCCGGCCAGCCCCTGGTCGCCGCTGAGTATCGTCAATTCGTCGCGTCCGCCGCCCTGCCCGGCTGCCGCCGCCGGCACGCTGAGCGGCTGCGTGCCGAGCACGCCTTGCGCATTGACGCGGGCAAGCGCCGCGGCCGGTTCGATGCGGCGCACTTCCTCTTCGCTTGGAATGCGCAGCACCTGGCCACTGAGGAGACGATTGATGTCGTTGCCGGCAAAGGCGCCCGGATTGGCCTCGTGCAGTGCCACCATCATCTGCTGCACGCTGAGCGCGGCGCTTGGGCGGGTGCGTTCGGCAATGTTCCACAGCGTGTCGCCACGATCGACGGTAACGCCATCGGCGGCATTGCCGGCCTGCGCCCCCGCGACGGCGGACGGCGCCAGGGCCAGCGTGTAGGTTTTGCTGGCGCTACCCTGTGGCCAGGTGGCTTCCACCACGAAGGCAAGCGTGGTGGCGGAAGGACTGGCGCTGCTGCGGATATCGACCACGGCGCCGCCGGCATCGGGCCGCACCGAAAAATCCAGGGTGGAAAGAAAGACGGCGTAATTCAGGCCGGCTTGGGCAAAGGCGGCTTCACTGCCAAGTGTTACCGTGACATCGCCCGGCGCCACGGTGCCAAGATCGGTGAGCGCGATACGCGCCTGCAAGGGTTGGCCGGGAGGAGATTCGAGCGTCAGGTCGCCCAGTTCGAGCGCCCACAGGCGCAAGGGGAACAACGTCAGCGAGGTGGCGATGAAACCGGCGGCAGCGCAGCGGATGGCGCTGTTCAAAGCATCGAGGCGGACATGCATAAAAGGCGGCCTGCAGTGTACTTAAAAAGTACATTCAAAACAGGCCGCAAGTATCTATCAGATGTAGTCTTTTATCAACACCTCGGCAATCTGCACCGAGTTCAGCGCGGCACCCTTGCGCAGGTTGTCG
>DATMFX010000164.1:0-6733 GCA_035555995.1 Hyphomicrobiales bacterium
CGCGATGGCGGCGTGTGCATCGGCGGGCAGATCGCGCCGATCTTCTTCAACACCATGGAAGACGCCGGCGCGCTGCCGCTCGAATGCGACGTCAGCCAGCTCAACATGGGCGACGTGGTGGACATTCATCCCTACGCCGGCAAGATCACCCGGCACGGCAGCGACGAAGTGCTGGCCACCTTCACGCTCAAGACCGAAGTGCTGCTGGACGAAGTGCAGGCCGGTGGCCGCATCCCGCTGATCATCGGCCGCGGCCTCACCGACAAGGCCCGCGAATTCCTCGGCCAGGGCCCCTCGCCGGAATTCCGCCGCCCCGCGCCCGCCGCCGACACCGGCAGAGGCTATACGCTGGCGCAGAAAATCGTGGGCCGCGCCTGTGGCGTCGCCGGCATCCGCCCCGGTACCTACTGCGAACCCAGGATGACCACCGTGGGCTCGCAGGACACCACCGGCCCGATGACCCGTGACGAATTGAAGGATCTGGCCTGTCTCGGCTTCTCCACGGATCTGGTGATGCAGAGCTTCTGCCACACCGCCGCCTATCCCAAGCCGGTGGACATCGACACCCAGCACACCCTGCCCGACTTCATCCGCAACCGCGGCGGCGTGAGCCTGCGGCCCAAGGACGGCATCATCCACAGCTGGCTCAACCGCATGCTGCTGCCCGACACCTGCGGCACCGGCGGCGATTCGCACACACGCTTCCCGATCGGCATCAGCTTCCCCGCCGGCTCGGGCCTGGTGGCCTTTGCCGCCGCCACCGGCGTGATGCCGCTGGACATGCCCGAATCCGTGCTGGTGCGCTTCAAGGGCAAGATGCAGCCCGGCATCACCCTGCGCGACCTGGTCAACGCCATTCCCTACGCCGCCATCAAGCAGGGCCTGTTGACGGTGGAGAAAAAAGGCAAGAAGAACATCTATTCCGGCCGCGTGCTGGAAATCGAGGGGCTGCCCGATCTCAAGATCGAACAGGCCTTCGAAATTTCCGACGCCTCCGCCGAGCGTTCGGCGGCCGGCTGCACCATCAAGCTGAACAAGGCGCCGATCATCGAATACCTCACCTCCAACGTGGTGCTGCTGCGCTGGATGATCAGCGAAGGCTACGGCGACGTCCGCACGCTGGAACGCCGCGCCAAGGCGATGGAAGACTGGCTGGCCAACCCGCAGCTGCTCGAGGCTGATCCGGATGCCGAATACAAGGCCATCATCGAGATCGACCTGAACGAAATCACCGAACCGCTGCTTGCCTGCCCCAACGATCCGGACGATATCAAGCCGCTGAGCGAAGTGGCCGGCACCAAGATCGATGAAGTGTTCATTGGTTCCTGCATGACCAACATCGGCCACTTCCGCGCCGCGGCCAAGGTGCTGGAACAGAACAGCGGCACCCTGCCCACGCGTCTGTGGGTATCGCCCCCCACCCGCATGGACGAATACCAGTTGATCCAGGAAGGCGTGTACAGCGTGTTCGGCACCTCCGGCGCGCGCACGGAAATCCCTGGCTGTTCGCTGTGCATGGGCAACCAGGCGCGCGTGGCGCCGAAATCCACCGTGGTGTCCACCTCCACCCGCAACTTCCCCAACCGCCTGGGCGACGGCGCCAACGTGTTCCTCTCCTCCGCCGAACTGGCGGCCATCTGCTCCCTGCTGGGCCACATTCCCAACCAGGAAGAGTACATGCAGTACATGGCCAAGCTCGACACCATGGCGGACAGCATCTACCGCTACCTCAACTTCAACGAAGTGGCCTCCTTCATGGAAGGCGCGGAAAGAGCCAAGACCATTCCGCTGAACAACATCGTCGAAGTGGCCTGAAGACAGCAATCCGCTTACACGAAACCTACGAAACCGGGGCCCAGCCCCGGTTTTTTTCGACCTGGTTTTGAGGGGGAGTCTGACTCGTTTTCTGTTGTGCGGAACACCGAAGCCTCAATGCAAGCCAGAGGCGCAACGCATATCGATGCGGGCCAAAAGCAACGTCAGAGGAATAACGCATATCGATGCGTCCCAATTGAAAGGAGTATCATTACCGCCCTCCGCTAAACCCCAGGCCCCAAGTGAAAACCCAACTCCTAGACGCCAAAAACCCAGCCGACTGCCACCGCGCCACCACCCTCCTGCGCCAAGGCGAACTGGTCGCCGTCCCCACCGAAACCGTCTATGGCCTCGCCGCCGACGCCACCCAACCTGCCGCCGTCGCCAAAATCTTCGCCGCCAAGGAACGCCCCGCCACCCACCCCCTCATCGTCCACATCGCCGATGCCGACGCCATGACCCGCTGGGCCGCCACCGTACCGCAAGCCGCCTGGAAGCTCGCCGCCGCCTTCTGGCCCGGCCCCATGACGCTCCTCCTGCCCAAGGCTCCCTGGGTGGACCAGACGGTTACCGGCGGATTACAGACCATTGGCCTGCGCGTGCCCGATCATCCGGTACTGCTGGCCTTGCTGCGTGAACTCGATTCCGGCGTGGCGGCGCCTTCGGCCAATCCGCACAAGCGCCTCAGCCCCACCAGCGCGGCGCAGGTGCTGGATGGGCTCGATGGTCGCATCGCCGCGGTGCTCGACGGCGGCGATTGCCAGGTGGGGTTGGAATCCACCATCGTCGATCTCACCACCGACGAGCCACGCATTCTGCGCAGCGGCCCGCTCACGCGGGAACAGATCGCGGTGGTACTGGAACGCACGGTGAGCATGCCCGCGCAACACGACATGGCGGTGCCCGGCAACATGCGCGTACACTACCAGCCGCGCACGCCCCTGCAGGTGCTGCCCCGCGCCGCGCTGGCCGAGATGCTGGCGCAACTCGCGCCGGAATGCACCGCACTGGTGCTGCATGGCGAGCACAGCCCCGCGCCCGCGCTGCCATTGCTGACGCTGCGCCGCCTGCCGTCCGACAAGGAGGGTTACGCGCGTCTGTTGTACCGCACGCTGTATGAACTCGACCAGCTGCACCCGGCGCGGATTCTGTTGGAAGCCCCGCCACAGGACGAAGCCTGGGCCGGCATCAACGACCGCCTGGCCAAGGCCGCTGCGCATTTTTGACTGGCCACCACATCGGCCACGCAGCCGCCTGCCCTTACCGCTCTTCCCGGCCGGCTATCCACCCCGGCAGCCCACCGGCACATCCTCTGTTTTTACGCGTTTACCGCATCCCGCACCCGGGCTTTTAGGATAGGATGCCGCCATGCGCCCGCTTTTCGTCATCCCGTGTACCCTGCTGCTGCTCCTGCTCGGCCCGCTCTACATGATGGCCTTCGGCAGCGAGGCGGCCGGTATCGACACCAGCCGCAGTTGGCAGTTCGCCAGCCGCGATTCCACCGGCCTGGCGCCCGATCCGCGCGCCCATCCCGAAGCGATCATCCAGGTCTATGCCGCCCGCACCTGGAGCTGGCGCGGCAATCTTGCCGTGCATACCTGGATCAGCACCAAGGGCGTGGGCGAGGATCATTACCTCGTGCATCAGGTAATCGGCTTCCGCGCCCGCCGCGGCTTGCCCGTGGTCAGCTCCGAAGAGGACGCTCCCGACCGTCTCTGGTACGGCAACCCGCCGCAATTGCTGTTGGATCTGCGCGGCGAAAAAGCCGCCGAACTCCTACCCGCGGTACTCGATGCGGTCCGCAGCTATCCCTACCCCGACAGCTACACCATGTGGCCCGGGCCGAACAGCAATACCTTCGTGGCGCATGTGGGACGCCAGGTGCCGGAGCTGCGCCTGACCCTGCCCGTTACCGCGATCGGCAAGGATTACCTGCCCGGCGGTGCGCTGCTGGCGCAAACGCCGAGCGGCACCGGTTACCAGATGTCGCTGTTCGGACTTGCCGGCGTGATGGCGGCGCTGGACGAAGGCATCGAAATCAACCTGCTCGGCCTTGCCGCCGGCATCGACTTCCGCCGTCCCGCGCTCAAGCTGCCGGGCATCGGCCGGCTCGGATTGCGTGCGGAACCCGCCGCGCAATGACCGCAGGCGGATCTGCCGCCTTGAAAAATTCCGCCAGGGTTGAATCTTCAGTGACCGAATGTCGCAAGGCGACATCCCGCGGCGCAGCTATGCCGGCTTGCGGCGCCCCGCCTGCAGCACCAGCACCACACCCGCCAGGATGATGCCCGCGCCAAGCAGGATGCGGGCATCGATCTGCTCACCGGCAAACAGCCAGCCGAGGAACACCGCCACCGCCGGGTTGACGAAAGCGTAGGTCGAAATACTCGAAGCACTGGCATTCTGCAACAGCCACACGTAGGCGGAAATGGCCACCATCGAACCGAACAGCATCAGATAGAGAAAGGCCAGCGCGGATACTCCGCTCACCGCCCCGGGATTAAAGCCGTCGAACTCCCCCAGCGCCGCCGCCAGCAGCAGCAACGACACCCCGCCGCCGATCATCTGGCAGGCTGCCGCCATGAACACCGAACCCGGCTGCTCGATGGTTTTGGAATAAATGGAACCGATTGCCCACAGCATGGAAGCCAGGATCACCATGCCCGCGCCCGGCAGATGCACCGCGCTGCCCGTCAACTGCGCCGGATCCACCAGGACGAACATGCCCACGGCACCGAAGGAAATACCGACCAGGGCCAGCCTGCTCGGCGCCGGGCCCTTGGCCCACAGCCAATCCAGCAGGATCAGCCAGAGCGGCAAGGTGGCGACGAGCAGCGCCGCCAGGCCCGAGGTGATGTACTGTTCCGCCCACACCACGAAGCCATTGCCGCCAACAAACAGGAACACGCCGATCAGGCTCAGCTGCCACCATTGCCGCAGCGACGGATTTGGAATGCCCTTCAGGCGCATGATGCCGTACAACAGCCCCCCTGCCAGCACGAAGCGCCAGCCTGCCATCAAAAACGGCGGGAGGGTTTCGATGGCATAGCGGATGCCGAGATAGGTGGATCCCCAGATCACGTAGATCAGGAAGAAGGCGAGGAGCAGCTTGCCGCGCTCCGGCGCGGGTTTGAACGACATGGGAAGGTGCCGCCAGGACAAAGGAGGCGTGCATTATACGCCCGGCGACCTATGTGGCCCGCATCAAATCTGTTGCAGCGGCTAGGCCCCGCGCATCAACGTTACGCACGGCATCGCAGCACAAGCGCTGGTGTTTTAGAGCGAACAGTCGCCTGCGGACTCCATCGACAGCACGAAGATACGCGCCGAGGCATCGGTGCCGTTGAGCACGCCCTTGGCCTGCACCTTATGGCCGACCAAGGCCTGCAGAGTATCGGCGGTCGTCAGCACATCGAGGTTGTTCAGTGTGAAGGTTGCCTCGCCAAGCGGCTGCTCCGCGGAGCGGGCCAGTTCGACCTCATCGGTTTCGTCGCCGCTACGCACGCGCGACGGTGCCGCCCCCTGCTGCAGGCGATAGCCGCCCTCCGCCGCTTCCAGGCAGCCCACCGTGCGCACCGTGGCATTCGGCGGCAGCGGCTGCGGGCCTTCGTGACTGACCAGCAGCACTTCGTGCAATGCCTCGGGCGTCAGCGTCTGGGAACCGCTGGGGAAATCGTTGCGTTGCAGGATGTACACCAGGATGTCCAGGTACTCCTGCGGCTTGAGGCTGCCCGCACGATGTTCCTTGCTCTTGGGCATGCGCGTGGCGATGAAGTCGTACAGGCTGTAGAGGTAATCCTCGCGCCAGGCATCGAGGAACAGCACCGACACCAGCGGCGGTTCCAAAGCACCACCCTCCAGGTCGCCGAGGTGGCATTCCTCGCAATAGCGGGCGTAGGCACGCTTGCCGCGAGTGGCCTGCTGCGCCGTGTAGACGCCGTCGAGTACCGTGGTCTTGGTCTGCGCCACGGCCGCCACGCCCGGCCAGCAGGCCAGCGCCAACGTTGCCGCCAACAACCGCACGCACCACGTGTTCATGGCGGCCTCGTCAGTCGCAGCGCTGCGCGGTGTCGGACATCGACAACACGGTCAGCGTGGTAGTGGCACCGCCGGGGATCCAAACACCTTTCACCTGCACCTTGGTACCAGCGGTATGCGTGTGCGTGCCAAGCGCGCTGCCGCGCAGCGCATAGTGCTGCTCTGCCAGCGGCTCGGCCGTGGACAACGCCAGTTCCTCGGGCGTGGTGTCATCGGCGCGGCGCACCCGGAACGGCGTGGAAGCCTGTTCCAGACGCTGGTCTTCGCCCTCTCCGACCAGACAGCCCACCACGCGCACCAGCGCGTTGGCCGGCAGCGGCCGCGGGCCGTCCTCGCTGACCAGCAGGATGTCGTCGAGCGCGTCCTGTTCCAGCGCGCTGCCCGCCGGATAACCGTTTGCCTGCAGCAGGTAGGCAAGCGTTTCGAGATATACGGTATCGCTCAGCGAACCCGGCTCGTCGCCCGGCATTTCCCGGCTGAAGAAACCATGCAGGAACGACAGCGGCGCCTCGCGCCAGCGCTCGACGAAGTCGGGGCCGATCAACGGATCGGCATCCGGTTCGCCGCCCTCGTGGCATTCGGCGCAGATGTTGCGATAAGTGCGTGCGCCACGCTGCGCCTGCGCGCGGCTGTAGACGCCATCGAGCACGGTGGTCTGCTGTGCCTGGGCCGCGGGCAGAGTGAAGAGGCCGGCCGCCAGGGCCAGCCCGCTCAGAATGGATAAGGCTTTAGGCATGGCGATTACTGCTGCGCCACCCGGCCGCCCACGGTGCCGGACAGGCGTTCAAGTGGCAACCCCCGCTCCGTCAGCAGTTTTTCCACCAGCTCCACCGCCTCGGCGTTGTAGATGGCGCTTTCCATGCCGGTCTGGAAGCCGTCC
>DATMFX010000165.1:0-8046 GCA_035555995.1 Hyphomicrobiales bacterium
GCGATGCGGTAGAGCCAGGTGTAGAACGCGCTGTCGCCGCGAAAGTTGCCCAGCGCGCGGTACGCCTTGACGAAGGCTTCCTGCGCCACGTCCTCGGCTTCGTGCGGATCGCGGATGATGCGGCCGATCAACCCCAACAGGCGATGTTGATGACGCAGCACCAGCAGGTCAAAAGCCTGCTTTTCGCCCTTGAACACCCGCTCGACGAGTTGTTCATCGGTATCTGTTCTGGAATCTGTTGCCAAAGTCGACGAATCCGCTTGCATGCCCCCCGCGCCGCCGCCTTGGTTGCTGTCGCATGGACAACCGCCCGGGATGAAAAGTTTGAGGATTGTAGCGTAGAACCGTCCGCAACATAGCGCGGCGCACCGGCAAGGTATTTCAAGGGGGCGCCGTGGGAGTAGAATCCGCTTCTTTCACCCAACCGAGCCGTTCCATGTCGCTACCACACAGCCATCTTCGCCAGACCGACGTTCTCATCATCGGCGGCGGGGCCGCGGGGCTGAGCCTCGCGCTGCGCGTGGCGGATCATGCGCGCGTGACGATCCTGTCCAAAAGCTCGCTCAAGCAGGGTTCCACCTATTACGCCCAGGGCGGCATCGCGGCGGTGCTGGATGCGCACGACGACCTGCAGTCGCACGTGGAAGACACATTGATCGCAGGCGCCGGGCTGTGCCACCGCGACATCGTGGAATACACCGTGGGCCGCGCCCGCGAAGCGATCGAATGGCTGATCGAACAGGGCGTGCGCTTCACCCGCGACAACACCGATGCCAGCGACAGCGTGCTTGGCCATTACCATCTCACCAAGGAAGGCGGGCACAGCCGCCGCCGGGTGATCCATGCCGCCGACGCCACCGGCAAGGCCGTGTTCGAAAGCCTGGCCGCCCAGGCCATGGCGCACCCCAACATCCATTGCGCCACCAACTGCGTGGCGGTGGATCTGTTGACCGGCGCCAAGCTGGGCCTGCCGCAGCAGGGCTGCCTGGGCGCCTACGTGCTGGACGAAGACACCGGCAAGGTGTTCACCACCGCGGCACGTTTTACCGTGCTCGCCACCGGCGGCGCCAGCAAGGTGTACCTGTATACGTCCAACCCCGACAGCGCCAGCGGCGACGGCATCGCCATGGCCTGGCGCGCCGGCTGCCGCGTGGCCAACATGGAATTCAACCAGTTCCACCCCACGTGTCTCTACCACACGCAGGACCGCACCTTTCTCATCAGTGAAGCGCTGCGCGGCGAAGGCGCCCTGCTGCGCCTGCCCGACGGCACCCGCTTCATGCCGCAGTACCATCCGCAGGCGGAACTGGCACCCCGCGACATCGTGGCACGCGCCATCGACGCGGAAATGAAGAAAACCGGCTGCGACTGCGTGTATCTGGACATCACGCACAAGCCGGCCGCCTTCATCAAGGAACACTTCCCCACCATCCACCAGCGCTGCCTTTCCCTGGGCATCGACATCTGCACCCAGCCCATTCCGGTGGTGCCGGCGGCGCACTACAGTTGCGGCGGCGTCATGGTGGATCGCAACGGACAGACCGACGTGGAAGGGTTGTACGCCATCGGCGAAACCAGTTTCACCGGCCTGCACGGCGCCAACCGCATGGCCAGCAATTCCCTGCTCGAATGCTTCGTGTTCGCGTTTTCCGCCGCCGAGCACATTCTTACCCGGCTTGCCCACGTGGCGCCGCCCACCATGCTGCCGCCCTGGGACGACACCCAGGTAACCGATTCCGACGAGGACGTGATCATCACCCACAACTGGGACGAGATCCGCCGCTTCATGTGGGATTACGTGGGCATCGTACGCACCAGCAAGCGCCTGCAGCGCGCGCGCCACCGCATCGACATGCTGCAAAGCGAAATCCATGAGTACTACAGCAACTACCGCATCGGCACGCCGCTGCTGGAATTGCGCAATCTCGCGGTGGTGGCGCAGTTGATCATCGAATCGGCGATTGCCCGCAAGGAAAGCCGCGGGTTGCACTACAGCCTGGACTACCCGGCGCTGGCGCCGGAAGCGCTGGACACCATACTGATACCGTCCAACTTTCTACCGCCCAGCGTTTGACCCACCGTTTCACCCAACCTTCCGCCCGGCTTTCCACCGCCTCGCGCGGCACGCCGGACCGAAAGCCACGCGCGCTCAGAGGTCGAAGCGGCTGCCGTGCGCAAGTACCAGCGCCACCGCCGCCTCGAGCGTGGCATCGGCAGGCACTTCCCGGCGCGTCAGCCAGACGTAGAGGTCCTGGTCCTCTTCCGCCAGCAGCTGGCGATAGGCTTCCCGCTGTTCAACGGTGAGCGTGGCAAGGCAGTCGCGTGCGAAGGGCACCAGCAACAGATCGAGCTCCAGCATGCCGCGCCGGCTGTGCCAGTACAGGCGCTTGAGTTCCGGGTCGGCGTGAAAGTTATTGGGCTGCATCGACTGACGATCCTATAATTGCGGAACCAAAGATTGTACCCTTTCCCGCAGCCATGACCGATTGCTTCTTTCTCGACACCGCCAACCTCGACTTCCTGACGCTCACCGGGCCGGACGCCACGCGCTTCCTGCAAGGGCAGCTTACCTGCAACGTGGAAGCTTTGGCGGTGAACGCGCTGATGCCCGGCGCCGCGCTCAACAACAAGGGCCGCATCTACGCCACGTTCTTCCTGGTGCGCCTGGACGACGCCTACGTGATCGTGCTGCACAAAGGGCTTGGCGCGGTATTCTTGGCGCAGCTGCGCAAGTATCTGCCGTTCTACAAATGCCAGTTCACCGAAGGCGCGCACGGCGCCGATCCGCTGCTCGTCGTGGGCGCGGAACCCGCCGCGCTGCCGCTGCCGGAACCCACCCCGCCGATACTGACTATCGGCACCGCGCCCGTAGCCGCCAACCTGCTGTGGTTGTCGCCGCAACACGCCGAGGCGCTGCGCGCGCAGCTGCGCCACGGCAGCGATGACGACTGGTTCGCGAGCGCCATGCTGCTTGGCCACTACCCCTTCACCGAAGCTGACGTGGAGCAATACACGCCGGGAGAATTGCGCCTGGAACACCACGGTTACGTCAGTTTCGACAAAGGCTGCTACACCGGCCAGGAAATCGTGGCGCGCATGCACTACCGCGGCAAGACCAAGAAACAGTTGTGCCGGCTCGATCTGGGCGGCACCGCCGACCCACTGGCGCTGACCCTGCGCGATGCCGAGGGCGCGGCGCTTGGCACCCCCTTCAAGGCCATTCCGCTTGGTGCTGATACCTGGAGGGCGCTGAGCTTCCTGCCCCTGGATTTCGTCGACACCAACACGCTGCCCGTGGCGGACGGCGCCACGGTGTCGGCCTGCGAAGCGCTTTGACGCCCCCACACTATCCGTTTATCCTCGCCCGAGCCTGGTTTTTCACGTACCAGCGCAATCCGGCCGCCCTTCATCAGCAACGAGTCTTATGCGGAAAAAGTTCACAGGACGCCACCACCTTCCCCTTCTCACCCTACTGTCCTGCCTGCCGTTGCAGAGCCAGGCGCAGGCGCCAGAACCGATCGGTCATGTAATCCAAGCCAAGGGCCAGGTGGAGGCGCGCGGCGCCGATGGCGCCATACGTGCGCTCGGGCGCCGCTCGGAAATCTTCGTGCAGGATACGCTGCTGATCGGCCCCGACGGCAGCGCCCAGGTGAAGCTGGCAGACAACGCGCTGATCTCCTTCCGCCAGAACACCGAGTTCAAATTCGACGACTACGAATACGATGGCGATCCCTCCACGCCGGACACCGCCATCATGTCGATGATCCGCGGCGGATTTCGCACCATTTCCGGCAGCATCGGCGATGCCGACCAGGATGACTACCGCGTCGACACACCTTACGCCAGCATCGGCATTCGCGGCACCACGCACAGCGCGCGCCTTACCGAAGATGGCCTGTTTACCGGCGTCTCCAATGGCGGCACCACGATCAGCAACAATTTCGGCTCGGTCGATACCGGCATAGGCGGCGGCTTCGATTTCACGGAAACCCCACCCGGCGGCGCCCCGCAAGGCCTCCTGCAGGAACCGGAAGAACTGAGCGACCTGGGCTTTTTCAGCGATGACGGCGAACAAAGCGGTGGCAACCCCGACACCGTCGATACCGGCAGCGACGATGGGGGAGATGGTGGCGGCGGTTCGGACAACGGTAACGGCGATGCGCCCGATACCGGCACGCCCGGTGGCGACGGCAGCGACGACATCAATCCCACGCTGAACTCGCGCACGCCCGACGAACTGCAGAACGCGGGCGGCCCCGACAGCGGCCAGCCGCTGCCCGAACCGGAGCCCGAGCCACAACCTGAACCCGAACCGGAACCGCAGCCCGAGCCGGAGCCTGAACCCCAGCCCGAACCGCAGCCTGAACCAGAACCACAGCCGGAACCGGAACCTGAGCCGCAGCCCGAACCAGAACCGCAACCCGAGCCTGAACCTGAGCCACAACCAGAACCCGAGCCCGAGCCGGTGAATCTGGTGCTCAACGCCAACGATCAACTGTTGATCGCTCCCGCGCGGCGCGGCATGACCTTCGCGCGCGGCTACACCAGCACCATCCTGCGTGGTTATACCCGCGATGCCTCGAACGGTATCCTGGCGCTGCTCGACGATGCGCACGGCACCCATTATCACTATCTGATCAAAAACCCCGCTGGCGCCCCAATGCCATCGTTCACCGATGGCCTGCCCAGCTTCGCCGATCCGGATACCCGCATCTACGATGTGCAATGGGGACTGTGGGGCGGCCCGGGCACCGGCGCAGCACTACGCTATTACGCTGGCCTGAACCTGGTCGGTGGCGGCCTGAGCGCCGGCACCGAAAGCGCGATAACACAGGCGCTTTACTGGGCCTCGGTAACGCCCGCCGCCACCCTGCCCACCGCGGCAGCCGACACGCGCGTGCATTACACCAGCTTCGGCCACTTCCTCGGTTCCAGCACCGAAGGTTCCCTGCAACGGCTTTACGCCAGCATGGAAATCGACCCCGCCACCTTGCACGGCACTACGCTCACGCAGACGTTCTCCCCACTCGGGGAAACGGACGGCGACTATGCGCGCGGCACGCTGCAGGTCTGCTTCGGCGCCGGCGACTGCGCCATGGAAGACGGCTATGCCTGGCGTTTCGACACCAGCGATTCAGATGTGGATAGCGTCTCTCACCCGGCCAAAGGCACGCTGTACGGCATCCTCACCGGCGCCGAAGGCGAAGCGCTACTTGGCGGCTTCAACCTGTGCGCCGACGCCGGCTGCACCTTCAACGCCGACGGCCTGTTCCTGCTGGAACGCGAGAATCGTTACAGCTACGACGAAGCGCAGGACCTGACGCACGAAAGCCTGTTCGCGCAGGCCGGCTATGCCCGCAACCTGCATGGCTATGCCAACCAGGAGGCCGGTTCGGCCGCGGGTGATTTCCTGTTCGTGGCCGAGGATCAGCACGCTGCCGCAACACTTGACGCGGCGCCGGTGTGGACACGCCTCGTATTGCGCGGCGCGGCGACCACCAGCGCCGATGCGCTGCTCGCCATCGATACCGATGCCGACGATATCAGCGACAAACCTTACAACATCAGCTGGGCAAGATGGGAACAGCCCTTGATCGAGCTGGACCACAACCTCGATATCCAGGAAGGCGGCGACCATTACTTCGATCAAAGCGGCGATGCCCGCTCCTATTTCGGTTACCACGCCAGCTTCGAGCGCGCCGACAACATCGCCCCGCTGCAGGGACGCTATGCCCAGAGCGCCTACATCGGCAGCAGCAGCGCGGACGGCGGCGCCGACCTGTCGCTTTCCCTGTTGACCATGAACTTCGACGTGGATTTCAGCGCCGTCGCCGACCAGATCAGCAACGGCCAGATGGTGATCGAAACGGCAACCGCCGCCACCTGGCAGATCGCGTTCAAGGGCGACGTGCAGCAAAGCCTCGTCGATTTCGAATTACTCGAGCAGGCGCAGAACAATCCGGATTTCCTGACGCAGCTCAGCCTGCGCGGCGCTGGTACGGAATCCGACACCGTCGTCGCCTTTGCAGACATCGACGGCAGCATAAAAGGCGCTTTCGTTGACGGCGACACGGAGCTGCCCGGCCTTGTCGCCAGCTTCTGGTTTGGTCACCGTACCGATCCCGGCCTTGCCCAGGTGTCGGGCCTGGTACTGGCAGAGCCCGTACAACCCACCACGCCAGATCCCAGCACACATTGGAACAACCAGTACCGGCATTTGGTGACGCTGGGGCAAGGCTCGGTGCAGCCCGGCTTCTTCGTGCGTTTCTTCGGTCCCTGGCTGATCGTGCCCGGCCAGGCGATCATCCAGCCCGACGTTCCCGATTTGCCCGCTCCCGGCTTCGAGGTCAGCTGGGGACATTGGGACAGCAGCGACAGCCCGCTGCCCGGCATTCCGCTGTTTTCGCCGGAGCATTCCGTGTACTGGGCATCGGCGAAACCTGCCGAGAGCCTGGCGGCACTCGAAGGAGAATATCGTTATTCGTCAGTGGAAGGCGCGGGCCATTGGATCGGCGGCGACAAGACTGGTGGAGCGCTTGATGAGGTCGCCATGCAGTTCACGGTCGATTTCGCATCTGCAGCGGTGCGGGAGGGACAATTGAGCGTCACGGACAGCGCCAATCAGCATTGGCAGGTGGGCTTCGACGGTAGCCTCAACGGCGCCGCCTTGACCGCCCATGGCATCGCCGCCACCGAGAGCAGCGATATCAGCAACATCACGGGCGCCATCGGCGGCACCTTCACGCCGGCGCCGAGCGGTCCGGCGCCCGGCTTCGTGGGCGCATTCGATCTGCAGGCAAATGAAGGCTTCGTGCAGGGGATGACGCTGCTGCAGCCGGGCGAGCTCATTCCCTCGCCACTCTGATCACCTGCTCCGGCACAAACAAAAACGCCCTGCAGAGCAGGGCGTTTTTGTATTCCTTCTACAATCCCAGGTTATAGATAACCTGACTGCGCGTTCCTGAACGGAACACCCAATCCCGCAGGCCGTCGCCGTTCACGTCTTCGCCCAGTTTCAGGCTCGGTTCGTCCACTTTCTCCGCTTCGCTCACCTGGTAGGCCGGGATGCCGCGGCCAAGCAATCTGCCCTCGCTGTCCCACACCTGCAGTTGCCCGTTCACCGAACTGGCCTTGAACGACCACTCCAGGTCCTCGATCCAGCGGCCAAAGCCCTGCACGTCATGCAGATACGGCAACACTTCCTGCGAACTGCCATCAGGGTAGTTCACCAGGATCCGATAGCTCACCGGGTTGGACGGGCTGCCCACCGTGGTGAACCACGCGCCATCGCCCTGTAATGCCTGGATCCCGTAGCCCTCCAGCAACGCCGAGGCTTCCTGCTCCGGCGCCGGGTTGGCGAACAGCGCCAGGCGCAGCGAGAAGGTGGTATCCCCCACCTGCACCAGCAACGCGCCTCCTGCTTCCGTGGCATCAGCCCCAATATCCTGCAGGCCAGCTTCCAGCGCCTCGGTGTCGAGCGGTGCCGGCACGAAGCGGGTCTGTACGCCACCACGGGTCACCAACAAATCGCCGTTTTCGGCCAGCCGCACCCCATCGGGTTCGTCCGTGGTGCTGACCGCGCCGATCACCACCGGCACCACCGTTTCCGGCAGTTCATTGGTGCTCAAAGCCAATATGCCGTTGCCGTCCTCCACCTGCGTACCCCCGCTGGCAAAGGCGGCATCGACACCCTGCCGCGCCAACTCACGCAGGCTCAGATTCTCGCCTGCCTCCGTGACCAGCAGCGGCTGGTCGGCATCGAGCGTGCCGTCGCTGCCGCGAATGGCCTCGCTCAGGTCAAGCCCTGGCACATTGTGGGCGGTGTCGGCCGTAATCCGGGTGCCAGCACCCAGGGTAACGTCCGGCGAGAGGGCCGTGACATCCACCAAGGCGTCCGTGATGGTACCCTTGCCCTGCACGTTGCCCTTGAGCACACCGCCACGCACGGCGGTATCAGCCAGGGTCACGTTCTGCACGGTACCGTTGTTCTGCACCGTGCCCGCCAGCGTGCCACCATTGACCAGCCCATTATTGGTCAGGTTGGTG
>DATMFX010000166.1:0-7371 GCA_035555995.1 Hyphomicrobiales bacterium
GCAGTGCGAGTATTTTGCGCTGGAAGGGCTGTCGGCCCTGTCGGAGACCATCGGCGGCATTTCCGCCTCGGTGAATCCCGGGCTGACCATCGAGGGGCTGGTGCGCACCATGTTCGACCCGCGCAACCGCCTCACCCAGGAAGTGTCCGATCAGCTCAAGGAATTCTTCGGCCCGCTGGTCTACCGCACGGTGATTCCACGCAATGTGCGGCTGGCGGAAGCCCCGAGCTATGGTCTGCCGATCATCGTCTATGATAAAAACTCGACCGGAGCACTGGCCTACCTGGCCCTGGCGGGCGAGTTGATCCGCCGCGACAGCGGCCAGGAAGGGCCCGCTGCCGACACGCCGCAGGCCACTGGCGAGGCCGGGCAGGCAAATGACGAGGCCGCGCAAATCCCTGAAGAGACACAACAGGCTGACGCCGAAGCCACCGCCACCGGGGATGCCGAAGCCGGCACACCCGACCCACAATCCGACGATAACGGTAGTTGATTCATGGCAGTAAAGAAACGTGGCCTGGGCAGAGGGCTCGATGCGCTGCTGGGTGCCAAAAAGGCGGCTCAGCCGGAGCCGGAGCAACCGGTCCAGGTTCCCGTTCAGCCCCAGTCTGAAGCGGCAGCAGCACAGGAACCGGCGCCAGGCGCGTCCGGGATGCTCAAGCATCTGCCGGTGGAATTCATTCAGCCCGGCCGTTACCAGCCGCGCACCGATTTTCGCCCCGAGGCGCTCGAGGAACTGGCGGCCTCGATCAAGTCGCAAGGGGTGATGCAGCCGATCGTGGTACGCCAGATCGGTGCCAACAAGTACGAGATCATCGCCGGCGAACGCCGTTGGCGCGCCTGCCAGTTGGCAGGATTGGACGTGATCCCGGTCATCATCAAGGAAGTGGCGGACGAGGCGGCGATCGCCATGTCGCTGATCGAGAACATCCAGCGTGAGGACCTCAACCCGATCGAGGAAGCCGTGGCGCTCAAGCGCCTGCAGGACGAATTCGAGCTGACCCAGCAGGAAGTGGCGGATGCGGTGGGTAAATCACGCACCGCGGTCACCAATCTGCTGCGCTTGATGAGCCTGCAACTGGAAGTACGGACCTTCCTGGAGCGCGGCGATCTGGAAATGGGCCACGCCCGGGCCTTGTTGAGCCTCGACGGCAACCAGCAGGCGGCGGTGGCGCGCATGGTCATCGCCCGCGGCCTGAGCGTGCGCCAGACCGAAGCGCTGGTGCGCCGGGAGCAGGCCGGCGCCAAGGAAAATCCGGCGGCCAGTGGCGGCGTGGATCCGGACATCCGCTCGCTGCAGGACGATCTGTCGGAACGACTGGGCGCGGAGGTGCTGGTGGAACACACGGCCAAGGGTAAGGGCCGCCTGATTCTGAAATACGCGTCGCTGGATCAGCTGGACGGCATCCTCGCCAGGATTCGTTGAGTGGCATGTTTGCCCTGATCGGGGGCGAAACAGCAAAAAAATCATGGCTGTGTCTCTGTTTACGCCAGTATTCGTCTTGCTGCTTTTCGACGTTCTCACTATAATGCGCCGCCTTTGACGGGTAGCCACAGAATGGTCGCTCGTTCCGGGAAAAGAGAGCTATATCAGCTTATTCCCCGCTATCTGCTGCGAACTCCACGAGGGAGGCAGGCGAGATGGGGGAGCCAGGGTAAGACACCGAGGGCAAACGATGTCAGCCATCCAAAAGCCCCCAGTCAACCGGGTTATATTGCTGCAGGCGGTCATAACGCTGATGGCCGCAGCCACGGCCCACCTTTTCTTTGGAACAGTAGTCGCCTATTCCGTCCTGCTTGGCGGGTTACTGTCCCTAGTCCCCAATGCGTATTTTGCCTACAGGGTAACGCGCCACACGGGTGCGCGGGCAACCGAAAAGCTGGTCAAAAGTGCCTACTTCGCCGAAGCGATGAAACTAGCCCTTACCGGCGCGGGGTTTGCCCTGGTGTTCACCCAGGTCAGGCCTTTGCATGTCGTAGGGCTTTTTTGTGGGTACGTTCTGGTGCAGCTGGCCGGTCTGGTCGGGTTGGCACGCATGATGTCCCTCGAGCCTCGTCGGCAGAATTGACGACAACACCTATTGGGTAACTAGACCACAATGGCAGAGCACGCAGCACAAATGGCCTCCGAGGCCCCCGCCTACGCCAACGCGACCGAATACGTCAGTCATCACCTGGGTTTTTTGACCTACGGCAAACATTCCGACGGTACTTGGGGCTTCGCCCACTCCGCGGAGGAAGCCAGCGCCATGGGCTTTTGGTCCATCCACGTGGACACCATGGCCATCTCGCTGCTGCTTGGCCTGATCTTCCTGGGCCTGTTCTTCGCGGTGAGCCGCCGCGCCACCACCGGCGTGCCCGGTGGGCTGCAGAATTTCGTGGAATTGATGGTGGAATTTGCCCAGGACAGCGTCAAGAACAGCTTCCATGGCCGCTGCGACATCCTCGCGCCCATGGCGCTGACCACGTTCTGTTGGATCTTCATGATGAACGCCATGGACCTGGTGCCGGTGGACTGGATTCCCTTTGCCGCACAAACCGTTGCCGGCGACAGCCACCTTTACTTCAAGGCCGTGCCCACCACGGACCTGAACATCGTATTCGGCTTTGCCATCACCGTGTTCCTCATGGTGATCTACTTCAGCATCAAGGTGAAAGGCCTGGGCGGCTTCCTCGGCGAATTCGCCTTTCACCCCTTCGGCAAGTGGGCCTTGCCCTTCAACCTGATTCTCGAATTGCCCGGCTTCCTCGCCAAGCCGGTATCCCTGGGATTACGACTGTACGGTAACCTGTTCGCAGGGGAAGTGATTTTCCTGGTGATCGGCCTGCTCGGCTATTACCAGCTGCCCTTCCACTTCGGCTGGGCGGTGTTCCACATCCTGGTCATCACCTTGCAGGCGTATCTGTTCATGATGTTGACGATCGTCTACATCAGTCAGGCGCACACCCAACACTAACCGAGTTCGACAACCAATCTGACAACCCTGGAGACAATAATGGAAATGGTAGCTTCTTTCTCTCTGCTCGCCGCGGCAATCATCTTCGGCATCTGTGGTGCTGGCACCGCGGTGGCGTTCGGCAATCTCGGCGGCAAACTGATCGAGAGCTCTGCCCGTCAGCCCGAACTGGCGCCCCGCCTGCAGGTACAGTTCTTCCTGGTAGCGGCGTTCGTGGACGTAATCTCCATCATCGGCGTGGGCATCGCGTTCCTGTTCATCTTCGCCAACCCGTTCCTGGCGGCTCTGGCCTGATACAGAGACAGGCAATCGGGCAGGCCTGACACGATCGGGCCGCCACGGTGCCCACAGGAAATGGTTGACACTGAAGCGTAGAGGAAGGTTATGGATTTCAATGCAACGATCATCGGTCAATCGATCGCGTTCTTCGTTTTCGTCTGGTTCTGCATGAAATACGTGTGGCCGCCGATCACGGGTGCGCTCGAAGCGCGCCAGAAGCGCATCGCTGACGGCCTGGAAGCGGCCGATCGTGCCAGCCACGATCTGGAAGCCGCGCAGGAGCGTGCCGCGGAACTGTTGAAGGAAGCCAAAGCCAATTCCGCCGGCATCATCGACCAGGCCAACAAGCGCGCCAACCAGATCATCGACGAAGCCAAGGAAAAGGCTAGAGAGGAAGGCAGCCGCATCAAGACCGGCGCGCAGGCCGAAATCGAACAGCAGATCAACCAGGCGCGCGAACAGCTGCGCCAGCAGGTCGCGAACTTGGCCGTGAGCGGCGCCGAGAAGATTCTCGAACGCTCGGTCGATCAGAGTGCGCATGCTGATTTGTTGAAAAAACTGGCTGCCAGCCTGTAGAGGGAACCCGACCATGTCGCAACTCACCACTTACGCGCGTCCCTATGCCCGTGCGGCATTCGAGACCGCGGTGGCTGCCGCCTCCCTGGACACCTGGTCCAAGGGCCTGGCCCTGCTGGTTGCGTTGACGCAACAGGACAAGGTCGCCGCGTTCCTGGCACAGCCCACGCAGGGTTGGCAGCAGCAGGCGCAGGGCCTTGTGGACCTGGCCGGCAGCGAACTCGATCCGAAGCTGCAGAATTTCGTGCAGCTCTTGGCAAGCAACAAGCGCCTCGAGCTGTTGCCGGAAATCGCCGTGCTGTTCGAAGCGCTCAAGGCGGAAAGCGAACGCACCGTGGACGTGGACGTGACCAGCGCCTTCGCCATGGACGCAAGCGCTGAGCAGGCCCTTGCCGCCGCCCTCAAGACGCGGCTGCAGCGCGAGGTGAAGCTGAGCACCCAGGTGGACCCGAGCCTGATCGGCGGCCTCATCGTCAGAGCCGGCGACCTGGTGATCGACGGTTCCGTACGCGGCAAATTGAACAAACTATCAGAAACCATGAACGCCTGAGGGCCGCGGCGCCATGCCGCGGCTGGTCGGGCTGTGTTGAGGAATCACAGCATGCAGCAACTGAATCCATCGGAAATCAGTGACATCATCAAACAGCGCATCGATAAGCTCGATGTCACTGCGCAGGCCCAGAACGAAGGCACGATTGTCAGCGTGTCCGACGGTATCATCCGCATTCACGGCCTGGCTGATGTGATGTACGGCGAGATGATCGAGTTCGAAGGCGGCATCTACGGCATGGCCCTCAACCTCGAGCGTGATTCCGTGGGCGCCGTGGTACTCGGCGACTACCAGCAGCTGGCCGAAGGCCAGAGTTGCCGCTGCACCAAGCGCATTCTGGAAGTGCCGATCGGGCCGGAGCTGGAAGGCCGCGTGGTCGACGCGCTCGGCAATCCGATCGACGGCAAGGGTCCGCTCAACGCCAAACTGACCGACGCGGTGGAAAAAGTGGCGCCCGGCGTAATCGCCCGCCAGTCCGTTTCGCAGCCGGTGCAGATCGGCCTGAAAGCCATCGACGCCATGGTGCCGATCGGGCGCGGCCAGCGCGAGCTGATCATCGGCGACCGCCAGGTGGGCAAGACCGCCATCGCGGTGGACGCGATCATCAACCAGAAAGGCACCGGCATCAAATGTATTTATGTGGCGATCGGTCAGAAACAGAGCTCGATCGCGGCCGTGGTGCGCAAGCTGGAAGAACACGGTGCCATGGAGCACACCATCGTGGTGGCCGCCGGCGCCGCCGACCCGGCCGCCATGCAATTCCTGGCGCCCTACACCGGCTGCACCATGGGCGAGTACTACCGCGACCGCGGCCAGGACGCGCTGATCATCTATGACGATTTGACCAAGCAGGCCTGGGCCTACCGCCAGATTTCGCTGCTGCTGCGCCGTCCGCCGGGCCGCGAAGCCTATCCCGGCGACGTGTTCTATCTGCACAGCCGTCTGCTCGAGCGCGCTGCGCGCGTCAATCCCGAGTACGTGGAAAAGTTCACCAATGGCGAAGTGAAGGGCCAGACCGGCTCGCTCACCGCGCTGCCGGTGATCGAAACCCAGGCGGGCGACGTGTCGGCCTTCGTACCGACCAACGTGATCTCCATCACCGACGGCCAGATCTTCCTGGAAACCTCGCTGTTCAACGCCGGTATCCGTCCGGCCATGAACGCCGGTCTGTCGGTATCGCGCGTAGGCGGCGCCGCCCAGACCAAGATCATCAAGAAGCTCGGCGGCGGTATCCGCCTGGCATTGGCGCAGTACCGTGAACTCGCGGCCTTCGCCCAGTTTGCCTCCGACCTCGACGATGCCACCCGCGCCCAGCTCGAGCACGGCCAGCGCGTTACCGAACTGATGAAGCAGAAGCAGTATTCACCGATGTCGGTGGCCGACATGGGCGTGGTGCTGTACGCCGCCAACGAGGGTTATCTGAAGGACGTGGCGATCAACAAGATCGCGGACTTCGAATCGGCGCTCCTGTCCTACATGCACAGCACCCAGGGCGAACTGATGAAGCGCATCAACAGCACCGGCGATTTCTCCGACGAAATCGCTGGCGCCTTCAAGGCCTCGCTGGACAACTTCATTGCCACCCAGACCTGGTAAGACGTTATGGCGGTAGGAAAAGAAATACGCAACCAGATCAAGAGTATTAAAAATACTCAGAAGATCACCAGCGCCATGGAAATGGTGGCTGCGAGCAAGATGCGCAAGGCGCAGGACAGCATGCAGCTGGGTAAACCCTACGCCACCAACATTCGTAACGTGGTGAGCCACATTGCCAGCGCCAACCCCGAGTACACCCCGGTGTACATGAAGGAACGGCCGGTCAAGCGCGTGGGCTTCATCGTGATCTCCAGCGACCGCGGCCTGTGCGGCGGCCTGAACATCAACCTGTTCAAGGCCATGGTCGGCGCAATGAAGGAATGGCACGAGCAGAACGTGCAGGTAGACATCTGCACTGTGGGCGCCAAGGCCAATTCGTTCTTCAACAGCTTCGGCGGCCACGTGGTGGCGTCCGTGCGCAACATCGGCGAAAAACCCGAGCTGCGCGACGTGATCGGTTCGGTGAAAGTGATGCTGGACAGCTACACCTCCGGCGCCATCGACCGCTTGTTCCTGGTAAGCAACACCTTCGTCAACACCATGACGCAGGCACCCACGGTGGAGCAATTGCTGCCGCTACCGCCTTCCGAGGACCCGGAGCTCAACAAGCACCATTGGGACTACATCTACGAGCCCGCGCCGCAGGAGCTGCTCGATGGGCTCTTGACCCGCTACATCGAGTCGCTGGTGTACCAGGCGGTGGTGGAAAACAACGCCTGCGAACAGGCGGCGCGCATGATCGCGATGAAAAACGCCACCGACAACGCCGGCACCCTGATCGACGAGCTGCAGCTGGTCTACAACAAGGCACGGCAGGCGGCCATTACCCAGGAACTGTCGGAAATCGTCAGCGGCGCCGCGGCGGTTTGACGCCAGCGGGCACAGATACGTTAACCAGATTCAAGTAACAGGAATTCAAGAGGAACCGAACATGAGCAGCGGTCGCATCGTCCAAATCATCGGCGCGGTAATCGACGTGGAATTTCCGCGCGATGCGGTGCCCAAAGTCTATGACGCCCTCACGGTGAGCGACAAAGGCATCACCCTGGAAGTCCAGCAGCAGCTGGGCGATGGCGTCGTTCGTACGATCGCCATGGGTTCCACCGAAGGTCTCAGCCGCGGGCTGGGCGTGGCCGGCACCGGCGCCCCGGTTTCGGTGCCGGTGGGCACGGAAACCCTGGGCCGCATCATGGACGTGCTTGGCAACCCCATCGACGAATGTGGTCCGATCGGTGAAAAGGAACGCATGCCGATCCACCGCAAGGCACCGACCTATGCGGAACAGGCGGCGTCCGAGGAACTGCTGGAAACCGGCATCAAGGTCATCGACCTCATCTGCCCCTTCGCCAAAGGCGGCAAGGTGGGCCTGTTCGGTGGCGCCGGCGTGGGCAAGACCGTGAATATGATGGAACT
>DATMFX010000167.1:0-6325 GCA_035555995.1 Hyphomicrobiales bacterium
CAAGCTGCAGTTCCTGCGCGCCGGGCAGCCGCTGTACCGTCAGGTCGGCAAGCAGCACCAGCAGGGCGCCGCCCACCGGGCTCCACTGCAGCACCAGGGAAGGCCGCGCCTGCACCAGCGGACGCAAAAGATGCGGCACCACCAATCCCACGAAACCGATGTTGCCGCTCACCGCCACCGCGGCGCCGATGCAACAGGCGCAGCCCAGTATCACCAGGCGTGGCGCTTTTACCGTGTCGAAACCCAGGGTGTGGGCGGTGTCTTCCCCAAGCGTCAGCGCGTCGAGAAAGGCGCGCTGACGCCACAAGAGCGCCATGCCGAGCAGCAGGAACGGCAGCGCCAGCAGCAGTTCGGCGCGGCTGCGGTTGGCCACCGAGCCAAGCAGCCAGTAATAGATTTCCTGCATCGCGAACGGATTGGGGGCGAAGTTCAGGGCCAGCGAGATCAGTGAACCGGCCACCGCGCTGATGGCGATGCCGCACAGAATGATGGTGGCGCTGTCGCCGTGGCGGCGGTTGAGGCCGAACATCAGCAGCACCGCCAGTGCTGAACCGGCCACCGCGGCCAGGGGCAGGACGAACCAGGCGCGGCTGCTCAGGCCGTAGTACAGCACCAGTACCGCCGCCAATGCGCCTACCTGCGAGATGCCCAGTATGTCGGGGCTGGCAAGCGGGTTGCGCAACAGCCCCTGGAGCGCGGCGCCGCTCATGCCGAGCGCGGCGCCCACCAGCAACGCCAGCAGCGCGCGCGGCAGGCGCAGTTCCACCAGGATCAGGCTGGCCACGCTGTCGCGTCCCTGCCACAGATCCGCCAGCGCGCCAGGTAGCGACAAGGCGCTTGCACCGCTGCCCAGCTCCAGCACGAACGCCAGCAACAACGCGCCGCATAACCACAGTGCGATGCTGCGCTTCATGGCAGGAGCTGCCTTTCCAGCGCGGTATAGGCCTGTAGCAGCGAGGGGCCGGCGCAATCGAACCAGCGTTCATCCAGTGCCACGCGCCGCACCTGCGGTGCCAAGCGTTGCCAGAGCGGATGCGCCAGCAACGGATGGGCGAACTGCGTATCCAGCGAAGAAGCCCGGGGCACGAAAATCACGCTGGGCGCCAGGGCCAGCAGCGTTTCCAGCGCCAGCGGGGCGGGACCGTGGAGGCCGCCCTCACTTGCCACATTGACCATGCCCAGGCTGGCGAGAAAGGCATCCTGCAGCGTGCCGGCGCCCTGCACGAAACCATTGTTGCTGAGGAATACGGCGCGTTCGCCGGCCAGTAGCGGCTGCAGCCGCGCGCTGCTGGCGGCCGCCTCCGTGCGGATGTGCGATGCCAATTGAGAGGCTGCGTTTTCCGTGCCGGTGAGCGCGCCGAGCGTGTCGATCTGCTCCACGATGCCGTCGACGTCACTGGCAAAGCCGAAGCGATGCACCATATAACCGAGCCGCTGCAGCAGATTGGCGGTGTAGGCGGCGCTGAACTGGCTGGTCAGGATCAGGTCCGGCTCGAAGCCAAGAATTTCCTCCGCCTGGCCGCGGTTGAGCGGCAGCCGCGCGGCCTGGGCGGCCACCGGGGAGTAATCGGGATTGGCGGAAAGGTAGCTGAGCGAGGCGATGCGCGCCGGCGGCACCAGCGCCAGCAGCAACTGGTCGGTGCAGATGTTCATGCTGACGATGCGCGATGGCGGCGCGGCGTGGACGACGGCACCATGAATGAGCAAAAGACAGAAAAAAAGGGCACCGCGCAGCATGGCGGCATTGTAGTGGCTGGGGCAGAACGCCGATAGCTCCGGGCGCTCAGGCGTGCGTGTGGCACAGCGCGTTGAGCCGGTCGTGATCGAGAATCACGATTTCCCGCCCGTCCACCTGGATCACCTGCTCGCGGTGCAGGCGGCTTAGCGTGCGCGACACGGTTTCGATGGTCAGGCCCAGGTAGTTGCCGATGTCCATGCGCGACATCGGCAGCCGCATGGCGTTTGGCGACAGGTTGCGCCGGCCGTAGCGGGCGGACAGGCTGAGCAGCAGCGTGGCGATGCGCCCTTCTGCGTTTTTCTTGCTCAGGGTGAGCATCATGCGGTGGTCGCTTTCGATCTGCTTGCCCATCAGCTGGAAAAAGTGGTGCTGCAGGCTGGGAATGGCCAGGGTGAGTTCTTCCAGGCGGTCGAACGGCAGTTCGCACACGCTGGCGGTTTCCAGCGCCACCACGTTGCAGCCGTGCACGTGCGTGCCGATGCCGTCGAACCCCACCACTTCGCCGGGCAGGTAGAAGCCGGTTACCTGCTCCACGCCGTCTTCATCCACCAGGTAGGTCTTCAGCGAGCCGGAACGCACCGCGTAGATCGAGCGGAACGAATCGCCGGTGTGATACAGGTAATCCCCTGCGTGGAGGGGGCGGGAACGCTGCACGATGCGGTCGAGTTTTTCGAGATCGCGCACGTCCATGGCAAGCGGCAGACACAGCCCTTTCAGGTTGCAATCCATGCAGGAGGCGCTGATGAGGCCGTGCGCGCAGGAGCGTGGAGGAACGGTGGCTGACATGCCGGAACCCTGATTCGGAAACGCCTCATCTTACAGCAGTTTGGTGGAATTGGCCCGTATGGTGGGGAGGCGGCCGGCATGTTGCGCCGGCCGCCCGCACTGGTCTCAGAAGCGATAGGTGTAACTGGCGTGCAGCGTGCGCTCCATGCCGAGGCTGTCGTACAGGTAGGAACCGCCGGCATCGCGGGTGCCGCGTTCCACCCGGGTGGCGTAGGTCTTGTCGGTGAGGTTCTCGATGCGCAGCGCAAGGTTGTGTTCCTGCTCCGCGCCGAGCGCGAGGTTGCCCGCCAGATCCATCACCGTGTAGTGGCCACGCTTGGTGTTCTGGCGCTCGTTGAGTTCACCCACGTGGTTGAGCGACAGGCTCAGGCCGTAGGCCGCCTGCGGCTGGAAATCCAGGCGCAGCTTGACCTCGCTTTCCGGAATGCCCACCAGCTGTTCGCCACCGTTCAGCTCGGCCTTGGTGTTGGTGTAGCTGAGGTTGGTGGAGAAGGTCTCGCTCAGCGGTACGGTGGCGTTCACCTCGAAGCCGCGCAGTTTCACTTCGTCGTCGGTGTTGATGAAGGTTTCGCCTTCAACACCGGCGATCTCGGTGGGCGCGTAGCTGTAGATGTAGTCGGTGATGCGGCGGTGGAAGCCGGTGATCTCGGCACTGCCGACATTGTCGATGCTGCCGCCGATGCTCACGTTGATGTTGCGGCTTTTTTCCGGCTTGAGGTTGGGGTTGCCCACCGAGAAGAAATCGTCGGGCACGCCGTCGTGGTCGTCGTCGTAGATTTCGTTGAGGAAAAGCTGTTCGGCGTCGGGCAGGCGGAACGAGGTGCCGATGTTGGTCTGCACGTAGAGATTGTCGCCGAACTCATGCTTGCCGCTGAAGTTCCACACGGTGCTGGACTCGGAGTGGGAAGGATCGTTGTAGCGCGCGCCGAACGCCAGCATGGTGCCGGGCAACAGGTCTTCGGTGGTGCGCAGTTGCAGATAGTAGGCGTTCACCTTTTCCTCGATGTCGCCGATGCGCCACACCTCGTCGTAGCCCGAGAACTTCTGCAGGTCGTAGCCGGCCACGTATTCAAGGCCGTGATTGCTGGTGAACTTGAGCATGGCGTTGGCGCCGTCGTCCTGGTAGCCCCAGTAGTCGCCGGCGTTGATCACGTTGAGCTGGCCGGTGACGTTGCCGTCGGCGTCGAGCACGTTGCGGATGCGGGTGTAGATCGTGTCCCACTCGTGGCGGTAGGCCTTGACGAAGAACCCCAGTTGCTCGTTCACCTGAAGATCGTATTTCAGGGTCAGGATGTCTTCCTCGCGGGCGTTGACGGTCTTGTAGTTGAGGAAGGGGCTGGCGAAGTCCAGATCCACATCGCTGTGCTGGTAATGCACCGACAACAGCGAGTTGTCGGTTGGGGCAAAGCCCAGCTTCACGCCGCCAAGGGCCACGTCGTAGCTGCGGTCGCGGTCGGTGGCGCTTGGCTGCATGTCGCTGTTGCGATAGGGCTGGTAGCCGTCGGCTTCGTCCTTGGAGGCGTAGACCGCAAACTGGAAGCGGTCGGTGCTACCGCGGTAGTAGCCGTTCAGGCCCTGGCCGTTGTTGGTGTTGACGTTGGCGCTCACCGCGCCGTCGCTTTGCTGCTGCAGGCTCTTGGTGACGATGTTGATCACCCCGCCCACGGATTGGGTGCCGTAGTAGATGCCCTGGCCGCCCTTGAGCACCTCGATGCGTTCGATCATGTGCGCGGGCACGGTGTCGAGCGGGCTGGTGCCGTTGTAGAGGCGGTTGGTGATGCGCACGCCGTCGATCAGCCACAGGATGTCCTGGTTGCGCGAACCCTGCAGCGAGGCGTCGAAATAATCGAACGGGCCGTTCTTGGGACGGATGTGCAGGCCGGGCACCAGCATCTGCAGGGTCTGGGTCACGTCGATGAAGCCGCGTTTGGTGATGTCCTCGGCGGTGATCACCTCCACCTGGTTGCCGTAGCGGCTCAAATCCAGCGGAATGGTTTCCTCCAGACGGGTCGAGGTGATGGTGATTTCCTCGATGTCGGAAGCGGCCTGGACCGGCGTGAAGGCACCGGCGAGCGGCAGACCCGCCACGATGGCGAGAGCAAGACGTTGGTTGCGCATGGGTTTCTCCTGGAATGGCGGGGCAGTGGCTGTTGCCGGGGACCGCCCCACGCAAGCCGGCCATGGTAGACGTGCTTCTCCCATGCGCGGCAAAGCTAACGGTTAGGGAACGGTTAGTGTTCGTTAACGCTTCGTTACTCCGATGCGCCCGTTAATCATTCGTTACCGCTGTGGTCATGAATTGATAGGGTATCGCGGGGGAAAGGTTCCGGGAGGTAGACGGTCTAGTCGAAAGTTGCGCGTAAATGCACCGAATTCCACGAATACCAAGGAGATGCTCCATGCCCTGCCCCCGCTTTGCCCTGCTTGTTTCCCTGGCCCTGCTGCCGGGACTGTCCACCGCGCAGACCGAATGGGTCGACGTGCCGCTGAGCGCGGAAACCTGGTGGGAGCAGGGCAACGCCGAATTCCGGCAGGGGGAATACGCCATCGACGTGCCCGCCGGCTCCGCGCTGGAATACAAGCTTGGCCTGCAGGAGGGCGCCATGATCACCTACAGCTGGACGGTGGCGATGGACGATCCGTCGTTGCTCGGCGTGGAATTCCACGGCCACACCGAGCCCGTGCCGGATGAGCCGGGCACCGTGATGTTCTACAAGGTGCATCAGGAAGGGCGCGAAAGCGGCGCCTTGCGCGCGCCGTTCAGCGGCATCCACGGCTGGTATCTCGACAACCAGAGCGAGCAGGACGTGGTGGTCAGGCTGAAGGTGGCGGGCTTCTACCAGGAACTGGCCGCGCCCTGATACCCGCCTGTGCTACAGCAGGCTTTGCAGCAGCGTGTCGAGGTGGTCGTAGCCGCGTGTGCTGGCGCATAGCCGCAAGGGGTCGGGATCGAGCAGCCCCCGCTGCCGCAATTGCGCCAGGGCCGGCCCGAGCACGGTTTGTGCTTCCAGTCCGGTGCGTTCGTGAAACAGCCGCGCCGGCACGCCTTGGCGCAGACGCAGCGCGTTCATCAGGAATTCCAGCGGCAGTTCCTCCGTGGTCACTTCCCTTCTCTCCGCCACGCGCGTGGCACCACTGGCCAGGTAATGCTTCGGCATGCGCGTGCGCCGGGTGCGCTGCACGCGGCCGTCGGCAGTGGTGAGCTTGCCGTGCGCGCCGGCGCCGATGCCGAGATAGTCGCCGAATTCCCAGTAATTGCGATTGTGGCGGCTGGCGCGGCCAGTTTTGGCATAGGCCGAGATTTCGTAGCGGTCGAAACCGGCGCCGGCCAGCAGCGCGATGCCAGCCTGCTGCATGTCGGCCAACGTTTCGTCGGCGGGCAAGCGTGGCGGACGGCGGTGGAATTCGGTGTTCGGTTCGATGGTGAGCTGGTACCAGGACACGTGCGTGGGTGCGCAGTCCAGCGCCTGTTGCAGGTCCAGCAAGGCGGCCTGCTGACTTTGCCCGGGCAGGCCGAACATCAGGTCCAGGTTGAAATTGTCGAAACCGGCGGCGCGGGCGATGGCGGCGGCGCGCAACGCTTCGTCACGATCATGCACGCGCCCCAGCTGTTGCAACTGCCCAGGATCGAAACTTTGGATGCCGATGGACAGGCGGTTGATGCCGGCTGCGCGATAGCCTTCGAAGCGCGCCTGCTCGAACGTGCCGGGATTGGCCTCCAGCGTGATCTCGATATCGTCGGCAAACGGCAGCAGCGCGCGCGCGCCGCGCAGAAACCTCTCGAAGCTGGCGGCGGTGAAC
>DATMFX010000168.1:0-46184 GCA_035555995.1 Hyphomicrobiales bacterium
GATGGCGGCCGCGGTGGCGGTATTGCAGGCCACCACCACCGCCTTGACGCCCTGCGCCAGCAGAAAATCCATGAGGGCGAAGCAGCGGCGGCGGATGAATTCCTCGCCCTTGGGACCGTAGGGTGCGTGCCGGGTGTCGGCCAGATACAGCAGGTGCTCGTGCGGCAACAGTTCGCGCAGGCCCGACAGGACGGCGAGTCCGCCGACGCCGGAATCGAATACCCCGATGGGTGCGTGGGACATGGAGGTTCCGCTGCTGGAAGGAGGCGTGCATTGTAACGCACACGAGGCGGGGCGCCGGCCATGTTATAGTGCCCACCCTTGCCGCCTTTCCCTGCCATGAACGCCCATTCGCTGCCCCCCGCCCTGTGCCTGATGGGACCCACCGCCTGCGGCAAGACCCGCATTGCCGTGGAGTTGGCGCAGGAGGGGCCATTCGAACTGATCAGCGTCGATTCCGCGCTGGTGTACCGTGGCCTCGACATCGGCTCGGGCAAGCCGGATGCCGCCATGCTGGCGAAGGCGCCTCATCGCCTGGTCGACATCCGCGATCCCGCCGATCCCTACAGCGCCGCCAGCTTCCGCGAGGATGCGCTGCGCGAAATCCACGCCATCGTGGCCGCCGGGCGCATTCCGCTGTTGGTGGGCGGCACCATGCTCTACTTCAAGGCGCTGCGCGATGGCCTGGCGCCCATGCCCGGCGCTGACCCCGCGGTGCGCCGCAACATCGAAGCCCTGGCCCAGGCCGAAGGCTGGGCGGCGGTACATGCGCGCCTGGCCCGGGTGGATCCACAGGCCGCGGCGCGCATCCATCCCACCGATCCTCAGCGGCTGCAGCGCGCGCTCGAAGTGTATGAAACCACCGGCAGACCGCTGTCGGCGCTGCATGCCGAGCGGGAAGCGGCTGGCGGCGATGACCTGCCCTGCCAATTGATCTTCGTGGGCCTCTGGCCGCGCGAGCGCGGCCGGCTGCATGCGCTGATCGCGGAACGCTTTCACGCCATGCTGACGGCCGGTCTGGTGGATGAAGTGAAAGCGCTGCGGGCGCGGGCGGATCTGCACCCGGATCTTCCCGCCCTGCGCAGCGTGGGCTACCGGCAGGTATGGGAACATCTGGCCGGGGAATATGACCACGAGACCATGGTGGACAGGGCTGTCGCCGCCACGCGCCAGCTGGCCAAACGGCAGTTGACCTGGATGCGCGGTTGGCCGGCTCTCTCGGAGGTGATCTGCGAATTGGAAGTTGAAGATGGAAATATTGTGAAGAATCACTTGAAAAGTTTGAGCGCAATCGCCAATTACTGGTAGCTGGATGGCTGGGGCGCCTATAATTGCGAACTTTTCGTGGTACAAACCGTCGTATGCAACATATGCAATAGAAGTAGCGATCAAAAGTACCGATCAAAAGTACCGATCAAGAGCAGCAATCAAGTACGAAGCAGCGAAGAAACCCGCGCGGCCAGGCTCATGGCGGGATTTAGCAGCAACTGCACGAGTTTTCACGTTTTCCACTACAGATCAGGAGAGTTGCCATGTCAAAAGGGCATTCACTACAAGACCCTTTTCTTAATGTGCTTCGTAAGGAGAAGGTTCCCGTTGCCATTTATCTGGTGAGCGGCATCAAGCTGCAGGGACAGATAGAATCCTTCGACCAATTTGTCATTGTGCTGAAAAACACAGTGAATCAGATGGTGTACAAGCACGCCATTTCCACCGTGGTGCCTTCCCGCCAGGTGCGGGTGCCGATGCTGGGCAGTGGCGAGGGTGCTACGGATGAGGATGGCGCGGGCAACAGTTTCTGATGCCCCCGTTTTCCTTTTGACTGCGCAGGGACCACGCGCGACCGTGGTCCCGTCCCGCCATGTGCAGCCGCGCCTCTTCCGCAACCCCATCCCGGCACGACAGTGCCGCTGTGCCGCACCATCCCTTCCAGCCACTCCCGCAACCGCAGTTTTGAGGTAGCCTTGTTTTTCGAACGTCCCGACAGCGGTGAAATCGCCATCCTGGTACAGGTGGGCTACGAATCGGCGCAGGACGAAGCGGACGCCAGGGAATTCGAGGAACTGGCCATTTCGGCCGGCGCCATTCCCGCCGCGCTCATCACCGCCTCGCGCCGTCTTACCACACCACGCACATTGATCGGCAGCGGCAAGCTGGAAGAGCTGGCCGCCGCCATCGCGGCGCATGAAGCCAAGCTGGTGCTGTTCAACCATACCCTCAGTCCCAGCCAGGAACGCAACCTGGAAAAGGAACTCAAATGCCGGGTGCTGGACCGTACCGGCCTGATCCTGGACATCTTCGCGCTGCGCGCCCGCAGCCATGAAGGCAAACTGCAGGTGGAACTGGCACAGCTCAAGCACGCCTCCACCCGTCTGGTACGCGGCTGGACCCATCTCGACCGCCAGAAGGGCGGCATCGGCATGCGCGGCGCGGGCGAAACCCAGCTCGAACTGGACCAGCGCCTGATCGGCGCACGCATCAAGGCCATCCACAAAAGCCTGGGAAAAGTGCGCAGCCAGCGCGACCAGAGCCGGCGCGCCCGCAAGCGCGCCGAAATCCCCACCGTGTCGCTGGTGGGCTACACCAACGCCGGCAAGTCCTCCCTGTTCAACCGCCTCAGCGGCGAAGGCACCTACGTGGCCGATCAGCTCTTCGCCACGCTCGATTCCACGCTGCGCAAGATCCAGGTGCCCACCTACGGCCAGGTGATCCTGGCGGATACCGTGGGGTTCATCCGCGACCTGCCCCATCAACTGGTGGATGCCTTCCGCGCCACGCTGGAGGAAACCGTGGCCGCCAGCCTGCTGCTGCACGTGGTGGACTGCCACAACGACGAACGTGCCCTCCTGATCGAGGAAGTGCAGAAGGTGCTGACCGAGATCGGTGCCGAAGATATTCCCACCTTGCTGGTCTACAACAAGATCGACCTGCTGCCGGAGGCGGTTCCCCTGGTGGAACGCAATGCGCAGGGCAAGCCGGTGCGGGTGTGGGTGTCGGCGCATAGCGGCGCCGGCATCGAGGGTCTGTTGACCGCCATCGCCGAACTGCTGGGCGAGGATTTCGTCAGCCTGGCACTGCCGCTGCGCCCGGACCAGGGCAAGCTGCGTTCACGCTTCTATGCCGTGGGCGCCGTGCAGGCGGAAACCCAGGATGAGGCGGCTACCCCCTGGCTGCAGTTGCGCCTGCCACGCGCCGATTTCATCCGGCTGATGCAGGAAGCGGGACAGGATCCACTGCCCTGGCTGCCGCGGTTGCCCGAGCCGGCGGAGGGCCTGATTCCGGGACAGGGCGAAGAGCAGGCGGCGGCGCGACCGGTGGGACGGGCGGTGTAATTGACCCGCCAAATCCGCTAGAATCACCTCCCGCCGCAAGCAAGCCCCGAAAAAATCGCCTGGCGCGATTTTTCACGTCGCCTCAAGCGACGTCCCGAAGGGTGGCGGCCAAGGATGGCACGCCACAAAAAACGGACTTTTGGGATCGCTACCAAGACAATCAACCACTTAACAGCTGCATCGGAGTCATCATGGCTTGGAACGAACCGGAAAACGACGATCGCAAGAACGATCCGTGGGGCTCGCGTTCCGGCAACCGCAAGGATCAGCAGGGGCCACCTGATCTCGATGCCCTGCTTGGCGACCTGATGCGCAAGCTTTCCGGGCTGTTCGGCGGTGGTAAATCCGGCGGATCCTCCGGCGGCAGTGGCGGCGGCTTCACCAGCGGCATGCTGGCTGCCCTGCTCGTTCTCGCCGGCCTGATCTGGTTCGGTGCCGGCCTCTATACGGTGAACGAACAGGAACGCGGCGTGGTGCTGCGCCTCGGCCGCGCGCTCGACGGCGTGGTCATGCCGGGTTTGCGCTGGAATCCGCCGCTGATCGACGAAGTGACCAAGATCAACGTCACCCGCATCTACGACCAAAGCTTCAGCGGCACCATGCTCACCGAAGACGACAACATCGTCGACATCACCATGACGGTGCAGTATCAGGTCACCGACGCCCGCAAGTACTATCTGGAAGTCGAGGATCCCGAAATCAGCCTGATGGAAGCCGCCGAATCCGCGATCCGTCACGTGGTGGGCGGCTCCGAGATGGATACCGTGATCACCAACGGCCGTGAGGCGCTGGCGCAGGAAGCCCACGAGCGCCTGCAGCGCTACCTCGACGTCTACGGCACCGGCATCAGCGTCAGCCAGGTGAACATCGCCCAGTCGCTGCCGCCGCAGCAGGTGCGCGCCGCGTTCGACGACGTGATCAAGGCGCGCGAAGACAACCAATCCTTTCAGAACGAAGCGCGCGCGTATGCCAACCAGGTGATCCCCCTGGCCCGCGGCAACGCCTTGCGCCAGCGCGAGGATGCCAACGCCTACCGTGAGCAGGTGGTGGCGCAGGCGCAGGGCGAAGCGCAGCGCTTCGAACAGTTGCTGGTGGAATACCAGAAAGCGCCCCAGGTGACCCGTGAACGCCTTTACATCGACGCGGTGGAAAGCATCATGACCAATACCTCCAAGGTGATGGTCGACATCCAGGGCGGCAACAACATGATGTACCTGCCGCTCGACCAGATACTGCAGCGCCAGGGCCGCACGCCCACCACCTCGATCCAGCCGGTGCCTTCCGTGCCGCCTGAGCTGGATTTGCGCAACAACAGCACATTGCCGACTCGCCAGGCCCCTACCCGTGGAGCGACCCGCTGATGAAAAGCTCAGGCATGTTCCCTCTGTTTCTGCTGGCCGCGTTGGTACTCGTCGCGTCCAATTGCATGTACGTGGTGCGCGAGATCGACAAAGCAGTGCTGCTGACCTTCGGCGAAGTCACCAACGTCGACGTGGCACCAGGCCTGCACTTCAAGATTCCCGGCGTGCACACCGTGCGCCGTTTCGACGGCCGCATCCAGACGCTCGACACCGATTCCGAAAGCTATCTCACCGCCGAGAAGAACTACCTGGAAGTGGATTCCTTCGCCAAATGGCGTGTCGCCAACACCGCGCGCTACTACACCGCCACGTCGGGTGACGAGAACACCGCCAACAACCTGCTGCGCCAGCGCATCAATACCGGGCTGCGCAACGAGTTCGGCGTGCGCACCGTGCATGAAGTGGTGTCCGGTGAACGCGACCTGTTGATGACGCGCATCACCCAGAGCCTGAACCTGGTGGCCAACCAGGAACTCGGCATCGAAGTGGTGGACGTGCGCGTGAAGAAAATCGACCTGCCCGACAACGTCAGCGATTCGGTGTTCGCGCGCATGAACACCGAACGCCAGGAAGAAGCCCAGGATCTGCGTTCCCGGGGACGGGAGCGCGCGGAAGGCATCCGCGCCGACGCCGACCGGCAGAAAACCATCATCGAAGCCGAAGCCTATCGCGAAGCCGAGCAGCTGCGTGGCGAAGGCGACGCCGAAGCCTCCTCCATCTACGCCTCGGCCTTCAACAAGGATCCGGAATTCTATGAATTCACCCGTAGTCTCAACGCTTACGTGCAGAGCTTCAGTTCCGCAAGCGACCTGATGCTGATCAGCCCCGACAGCGACTTCTTCAAATACCTGAAAAACAGCGATCCCCGCTGAGATACCGGTTTCCTTTCCCATGACGACCAAGGCAAATCGTTGGTTGCTTCCCGATGGCGTGGACGAATTGTTGCCGCCGCAGGCCAACCAGATGGAACAGCTGCGCCGCGAGATACTCGATCTGTATCGCGGCTGGGGCTTTGAACTGATCAAGACGCCGCTGATCGAATTTCTCGATTCGCTGATGATCGTGCCCAGCGTGAAGCTGCAGCTGAGCACCTTCAAGCTGGTGGACCAGCTCAGCGGCAAAAGCATGGGCGTGCGCGCCGACATTTCCGCGCAGGCCGCCCGCATCGACGCCCACGTGCTGCAGCACGACGCCATTACCCGGCTCTGCTACACCGACAACGTGCTGCGCACCCGCCCGCAGGGCCCGCTGGGTTCACGCTGCCCGCAGCTGATCGGCGCCGAGCTGTACGGCCACGGCGGCATCGAAAGCGACATCGAGGTCATTGGCCTGTTGCTGCGCACGCTGCGCCTCGCCGGCATCCAGCAACCACTGCTTGCGCTTGGCCATAACCAGATCTGCCAATTGCTGCTGGAAGCCGCCTGGCTGCCCGACGAAGAGGAAGAACGCCTGTTCGCCGCGCTGCAGAACAAGGCCACCACCGATCTCGATCAACAACTGGCCGCGAGCGAACTGTCGCCCGAGCTGGCCACGCTCTTCCGGCTGCTGCCCACGCTGCACGGCGACGTGTCCGTGCTGGCCCAGGCGCGCCAGGCCTTTGCGCCGCTGCCAGAATCACTGCGCCAGTCGCTCGAAGCGGTGATCTCGCAACTGGAAGCGATCGCCACGCAACTGCAAAGCGCCTTTCCCGACCAGGCACTGTACTTCGACCTGTGCGAGCGCCGTGGCTACGATTACCACACCGGCATCATCTTTTCCGCCTATGTCAGCGGTCACGGCGAAGCCATCGCCAACGGCGGCCGCTATGACGGCATCGGCGCCGCATTCGGGCGCAGCCGCCCCGCCACCGGCTTCGATGCCGACCTGAAAACCCTGCTGCGGCTCGGCCAGCGCCACTTCGCCACCTGCGAACGCATCTATGCGCCAGCCGCGCACGACGCCGCGCTGCAAGTGCTGGCGGAACAATTACGCGGCGACGGCAAGGCGGTGGTGCAAGGCTACGACGCCGATCCCGCCAGCGCCCGCGCGCAAGACTGCAGCGCCATGCTGCGACAGGCGCCCGACGGCGCCTGGATCGTCGAACCACTGAACTGAACACGAACATCGGCCGCCTCCATCGCGGCATTCCACTGACGGCATGAAGGCATAGACATGGGCAAAAGCGTAGTAGTTCTGGGCACACAATGGGGTGACGAAGGCAAGGGCAAGATCGTCGACCTGCTGACGGAAAAGGCCTCCCACGTGGTTCGCTTCCAGGGCGGGCACAATGCCGGCCACACCCTGGTCATCGGCGGCAAGAAAACCGTGCTGCACCTCTTGCCCTCGGGCATCCTGCGCGACGGCGTCAGCTGCATCATCGGCAATGGCGTGGTGCTCTCGCCCACGGCGCTGCTGAAGGAAATCGATGAGGTCGAGGCCGAAGGCATCGAAGTGTGCAAGTACCTGCGCATCAGCGCCGCCTGCCCCTTGATCCTGCCTTATCACATCGCCCTCGATCAGGCGCGTGAACAGCAAAAAGGCGCCGCCCGCATCGGCACCACCGGCCGCGGCATCGGCCCCGCCTACGAAGACAAGGTGGCGCGCCGCGGCATCCGCCTCGGCGAACTGCTGCACGCCGCGCATTTTGCCGAACGCCTGCGCGAAGTGCTGGACTATCACAACTCCACGCTCACCCATTACTACAAGATGCCGGCGCTGGACTACCAGGAAATACTCGACAGCCACCTGGCGATGGCGGAACGCATCCGTCCCATGGTGGGCGACACCATCGACGAACTGCACAATGCCCGCAAGCAGAGCGCCAACATCCTGTTCGAAGGCGCCCAGGGCTCGCTGCTCGACATCGACCACGGCACCTATCCGTACGTCACCTCCTCCAACACCACCGCCGGCGGCGCCGCCACCGGCAGCGGCTATGGTCCGCTGTTTCTCGACTACGTGCTCGGCATCACCAAGGCCTACACCACGCGCGTGGGCAGCGGTCCGTTCCCCACGGAACTGTTTGACGATATCGGGGAGAAACTATTCCAGAAAGGCCAGGAAGTGGGCGCCTCCACCGGCCGCAACCGCCGCTGCGGCTGGTTCGACGCCGCCGCGGTAAGACTGGCCATCCGCATCAACAGCGTGTCGGGCCTGTGCCTGACCAAGCTCGACGTGCTCGACGGCCTGGAAACGGTGAAGGTGTGCGTGGGCTACAAAGGCGTGGGCGGGAGTTCGCTGGCGTGCCTGACCAACTTCGAATCCTACGGCACGCTGGAACCGGTCTACGAGGAACTGCCCGGCTGGCAGGAAAGCACCTTCGGCGCCCGCTCGATCGACGCCCTGCCGGAAAACGCCCGCCGCTACATTCGCTTCATCGAGGAGCAGGTGGAGGCGCCGGTGGACATCATTTCCACTGGCCCGGATCGCGACGAGACCATCATTCTGCGTCATCCGTTCCAATAAAATTCTACCCGCACCTGCATTCTGGTGCGGAACACTGAAGCGTGACGCCAAGCCTCTGTCGTCCCTTTTGACCATCCAGGGGCGTTGATGGCCAGGGATGGCCATCACCGAGCGCACAGGGATGTGCTTGTAGCGTCCCCTGGATGGTCAAAAGGGAGGACAGAGGCGCAACGGTATCGATGCGGACCAACCCCCCCCAAAGACAACTGATACCGATACTGACCAATCCCCCAAAGACAATTTACTTCGATACCGGCGCAGCACGCCCGGCGTCATCCGCTTCGTGACTGGGCAGCCAATGCCCCAGGCGCTTCTGCAACAATGCCAAGCCATCTTCCACTAAAGTGAAGAACACCGGCACGATGAACAGGCTCACCATGGTCGACACCATCAGCCCGCCAAGCACCGCCACCCCGATCGGCGCCCGAAAACTCGGATCCCCCGCCCACCCCAAGGCCACCGGCAGCATGCCCGCCCCCATGGCGATCGACGTCATCACGATCGGCCGCGCCCGCTTGGCGCAGGAATCGAGCATCGCTTCCCGTAGCCCCAGGCCGTGGTCGCGCTGCGCCATGATCGCGTACTCCACCAGCAGGATGGAGTTCTTGGTGACGATCCCCATCAGCATCAGCAGCCCGATCAGCGAGTTGATCGCCAACCCGTAGCCCGCCGCCAGCAGCGCCACGATGGCCCCCGCCGCGGAAGGCGGCAATGCCGACAGGATGGTGAGCGGCTGCACGAACTTGTGGAACAGCAATACCAGAACCGCGTAGATCGACATCACGCCGATCATCATCGCCAAAGCGAAACGGCCGAAGATATCCTGGATGAAGCGCGCATCGCCGGTACGCAGGAAGCTCACGCCTTCCGGCAGGTTGCGCATGGCGTCAGAGCCTTCCACACGCTGCAGCGTGTCGCCGAGCGGCAAACCATTGAGATTGGCACTCAGGGTAATGTTGCGGCTGCGGTTGACGCGGGTGATCTGCGCCGGCCCGGACCCCAGGCGCACATCCGCCACGTTCATCAGCGGCACCGGCCCACCGCTGCCCTGCACTGTCAGCAGGCTGAGGCGTTCGATGTCGCTGCGCGCGGTATCGTTGAGGCGCACGCGGATCGGAATCTGGCGGTTGTCCAGGTTGAAGCGTGCCAGCCCGGTACTTACGTCGCCGGCCGTGGCGATACGGGTCACAGTGCTGAGCTGGTCGGTGGTCACGCCCAGTTCGGCGGCGCGCAGCGGATCGGGGGTGATGACGATTTCCGGCTGCAACAGCGCCGCGCTGCTGTTCACCGAGCCGAGACCGGCGATGGTGCGCAGTTCGCGCTCCACCGCTGCCGCGGCCGCATCGAGCCGTTCGGGGTTGTCGCTCACCAGCGTCATTTCCAGCCGGTCGCCGCCACCGCCGCCCTGGAACTGCAGGCGCGCGCCGGGAATCACGCGGATGGCATCGGCCGCCTTCCGCTCGAAGATCTGCTGCAGGCCCTTGACGCCCTCGGTATTGTCGAGCTGGATGGTGAGCGTGGCGCTGCGCACCGAACCGCCGCTGCCGGACCCCACGGTGGTGAACACACTGCTCACTTCCGGCATATCGCTGATGATGCGGCGCGCCTGTTCACTTACGCGCAAGGTGTCTTCCAGACGCGCGCCCGGCGGCAGCTCCACCGACAGCTGGGTGAAGCCGTTGTCGCCGGCCGGCGCGAAGCCGGTAGGCAGAAGGCGGAACAAGGACAGCATCACGCCCATCACCACGCTGGACACGATCACCACGATCAGGCGATGCCGCAGGCACCAGGTGACCTTGTCGATGTACCAGCGCAGCAGCCAGGGCTGCTTCTCTTCTTCATGATTCGGCTTGAGTAGATAGGCCGCCATCATCGGCGTGAGCATGCGCGCCACCAGCAGCGAGAACAGCACGGCGATCGCCACGGTAAAACCGAAGGGCCGGAAGAATTCGCCGGCGATGCCGCCCATGAACGCCACCGGCACGAACACGGCGCAGATGGTCAGCGTGGTGGCCACCACCGCCAGGCCGATCTCGATGGCCGCGTCCATGGCCGCCTGCCGTGGCGTCTTGCCCTGGCGCAAATGCCGCACGATGTTCTCCACCTCCACGATGGCATCGTCCACCAGGATGCCCACCACCAGAGTCAGCGCCACCAGGGTGAGAATGTTGAGCGTGTAACCGAATTGATAGATTACCCAGAACGTGGGGATGATCGACAGCGGCAAGGCGGCAGCGGAAATGAGGGTGGCGCGCCAGTCGCGCAGGAACACCCACACCACCAGCACCGCCAGAATGGCGCCTTCGATCAGCATTTCCATGGAGGCGTCGTAGGACACCTGGATGTACTCGACCGTGTTGCTGGCTTCGGCGAATTCCACGTCCGGGTACTTGAGTTTGAGCGCTTCCACCACGGCGCGGCTCTGCTCGGCCACGTCCAGCGCGCTGGCGCCCCAGGCACGCACCACCTGGAAGCCCACCACCGGCTTGCCGTCCAGCAATGCCGCCGACCGTTGTTCGCTGGCCTGGTCGCGCACCTCGGCCAATACGTCCAGCCGCACGCTGCGGCCATCCGGCAGCAGGATCGGCAACGCCTTCAGCTCTTCCACCGAACTGACGATGCCGGTGGTGCGTACCGTTTGTTCCAACCCCCCAAGCCTGGCCTCGCCGCCGGGGTATTCGGCCTGGATGCGGCGCAGCTGCCGCGAAACGTCCGTGGCGGTGGTGCGCAGCGCCGCGATGCGGTCCGGATCGAGATCCACGCGGATTTCGCGATCCACGCCGCCCACGCGGGTAAAACGGCCCACGCCCGGCACCGCCGTCAGTTCGCGCGCCAGTTCCAGATCCACGAACCAGGACAGCTCGGTGTCCGTCATCCGGTCGGAACTGACCGTCCAGGTGACCACCGGCAAACCTGCGGTGGTGGCGCGCGATACGATGGGTTCGTTGGCGTCCTGCGGCAGGTCGGCGCGGATGGTGGTGAGCGCGTCGCGCACCTCGTCCATGGTCTGGTCGAGATCGGTGCCGAAGATGAACTGGATCACCGTAGTGGACGCGCCCTCGTTGACCGTGGAACGCAGTTCCTCGATGCCGGCGATGGTGGCCACCGCATCCTCGACGCGGCGGGTCACCTCCGATTCCATCTGCGAGGGCGCTACGCCGGCATAGGTCACGGTGACCACGATGGCCGGAAATTCGATGTCGGGACGGTCGAGCACCCCCAGGCGGGGAAAGCTCACCAGCCCGGCGATGGTGAGGGCGATGAACATCATCACCACCGGCACCGGGTTGCGGATGGACCAGGTTACGAAATTCATATCAGCGGACCTCGACCAGATTCACCAGATCGCCATCCTTGAGGAAGCCCGCGCCGTTGGTAACGATGCGCGCACCGTTCTGCAGGCCGGAGAGCACCTCGATCTCGTCGCCCTGGATGGCGCCGGTCTGGATCATCTGGCGATGCACGACGCGCTTGTCGTCCAGCACGAACACATAGTTGTAGCCGTCGCTGCTGACCAGCGCACTGAGCGGCACCAGGATGGCCTGGCTCTGGCCAAGCGCGATCCTGCCGCGCGCGAACATGCCGGGACGCAGCGCGGGATCGGCCTCCACGTCCACGTAGATCAGCCCGGTGTGGGTGTTCACGTCCACGGTGGGCGCCACGATGCGGATGCGGCCGGTATGTTCCCGACCGTCGACACTGGTCACGCTCACCTGCTGGCCCGGCTCCAGCTCGGGCAACAGCGATTCGGGCACTTCACCGCGCCATTCGACGCGACTTTGCCGCAGCAGGCGCAGCATTTCCGTGCCCGCCTGCGCAATCTGCCCCACGCTCACGGTGCGGCTGGAAATCACGCCGTCGTCGGGCGCCAGCACCCGGGCATATTCCAGGCGCAAACGCGCGGACTCGAGATCGGCCCTGGCGGCTTCCACGCTGCCTTCGGCGCCCTGCGCCTCGCTGTTGAGCTGGTCGAGATCGGCGGCAGACAGCAGGTTCTTACCGGCCAGCGACGTGCCGCGCTCGTACGCCATGCGCGCGTTGTGAGCCGCGGCCTCGCGCTGCTTCAGCGTGGCCTCGCTCATCTGCAGGGCGGACTGCAGCAGCGCGGTGGACAGGCGCACCAGTTCCTGCCCCCGCTGCACGTCGTCGCCCACGTCCACCAGCACTTCCTCCACGCGATAGCCGCCCACCTCGGCGGCAATCAGCACTTCCTGCCACGGGTGAATGGTGCCGCTCAGGGTGATGTAGCGGGTAAAGTCGCCGGCTTCCACCACGTCGGCATTGACGGTCAGGGAAGCTTCGGCGTCGAGCGACGATCCCCCGCCCTGCGGCTGGGCGTGCAGGGAAAAGGCCAAAACATTGAGAACAGCAAACAGCAAAGGGCCGGCAAAGGCCGGCCGGGTCCGGGAGCGAGGGACGGTCATGAAATACTTCCAGGTATGAATATGACTGGCGGGTCATTCTAGGCGAGGACACCTACCCTGTCAGCAGGCGCCGGAAAAGTTTTTGCCCCCGGCCACCCCCCAAAACCGCAACTTCCACAATCGGTGCACGGTATTCCCCGCCTTGCCGGGAAGTTGACCGATGCGTCCGGGATTACTTGCAGCGCATTCTCGATTGCAATGGCTTCATGCCGAACAACAGCCTCGTCACTGCAAACCGCCGTACCAGAACCTCGTAGATCGTCAGTGACACCGCCAGGGTGCCGAACAGCACCACGCCATATTTGACACCCCACGGCCATGGCTGCCGTATCACCTGCCAGGCCAGCACTATCATCACACTCTGGTGCAGGATATAGAGCGGATAGCTGGCTTCGCCCAGGTAGTCCAGCGCCCGGTTGCGGAATGACAGCCATTGCTTGCCATACCCCAGGAACACCAGCACCCACCACCAGGTGAACAGGCAGGCGCCAATCGCATCATGCCGCGTGTCGTTGTGCCACACGTGCACGGCCTTCAAGGAGAAGATGACGCCGGTGGCGGTCACCGCCAACCCCAGCAACCGCCGCCGATAGCGTTGCAGCCAATCCCACGCGCCTGGCAGCCACGCCAGGAAGAAGCCGAACACGAACAGCAGCGCATAGTGGTTGAAGATGTACCAGTCGCTCACCAGATTATGGGTTTCGGGAAAATGCGGCTTCAGCAGCGCCTCATTGATACCGAGCGGCAAGCCGGGCAACAGCAGCCACCAGCCCGGCCGCCGTGCCCGGCGCCGCCGCCACCATGCCAGCAACGGCAACAGCAGCACGGCATAGAGGAACAGGTAGACGATGAACCAAAGATGGTGCCAGCCAAAATCCACTTGCGGATACGGCCTGAACTGCAAGACACGCTGCCAATAGAAGGCCAGATAGCCACCCTCCCACTGGTGGCGAAATAGACTCTCGATGTAAATCTGCGGCGGCACGACGACCAGCATCCCAAACAGCAAAGGCACCAGCAGCCGTCTGGCACGCTCGCCCGCCACCTGCCAGGCGGTGCGGCGGCCAAGCATGAGCCACAAGGTGGCGCCAGCGATGACGAACAATAACGGCATGCGCAAGCGATGGGCGATGTCCATCGGCAAGTCCAGCGCATGCACCACATTACCATCGACGATGTGCCAGCCCCAGCCGACGAACAACATGCCGGCATGGAACATGAACAGAAAGCCGATGGCGATGACACGCAGCCAGTCGAAGAAGTGCCAGCGCTCGTTTTGCTTCAAGGGAGTATCGGGATGCATGGCAATTCCTCCTTTATGGAAAATTGCCATTATTCGGGCGGCGCTCCAGCGCGCAGCGGTTATGGGGCAAGCGGGACGGTTCTGCCGAGCCGGGTGAACAAGCCGGCCTTGAAACGGCGGCTGAGCCGCAACACCTTGCCGCTGTGCAGGGTGACTTCATGGTCGCCCTTGAACAAGGGTTCCAGCGTGGCGATGGCAGAGATGTTGACCGCCACCGATTTGTGGATGCGCACGAAACGATCCGGATCGAGCTGGGCCAACAGTTCCTGCAAGGGCCGCCGCAATGTGTGGCGTTTCTGCGCCAGGTGCAGATGCACATAGTTGTCATCGCTCTCGATCCAGTCGATGGCGTCGACGGCTATCACCTGCAAATGCTCACCGGCCGGCACCACCAGCCGAGTCAGCGGACCGCGTGCTTGCTGCAGCCGCTGCGCCACCTGCACTGCGTTTTCTACATGCACCGCGCTTTCGGCGGAGGCGCCGCTACGCAGCCGGGCACGGACGCGATCCAGCATCTTCGCCAGGCGCGCATTGTCGAACGGCTTGAGCAGGTAATCGAGCGCTGCCAGTTCGAAGGCAGTGACCGCGTATTCGTCGTAGGCGGTGATGAATACCAGCAGCGGCGCAATGGCCGGGTCGAGCTGCGCGGCAAGTTCGATGCCGCTGAGCCCAGGCATGCGGATGTCGAGCAGCAACAGATCCGGGCGCTGGCTATCCAGCGCTTGCACGGCAGCCAGGCCGTCGGCCGCTTCGCCCACCACCAGCACATCCGCCTGCATGCCGAACCAGCGCGTCAGTTTGAGCCGGGCAGGCGCTTCATCATCGGCGATCACCACGCGAATCATAATGGCGAAGCTCCTATGCGGATCGTCACAATAAAGGCATCCCCCTGCTGCTCCGTGGTGAGCGACGCGGCAAGTCCATACTGTGCACGCAGCCGCTCCCGGCAATTGCGCAGACCAATGCCATTGCCATCGGTGGCCGCGCCCGCACGATGGCCACCAGCAGCCGGCGCATTACGGAGCCGCAATACCAGCACGTCGTCGTCAACACGGGCATCGATGTCGATAGTGACCGGCGCCAATGACGGTTCCACGCCGTGACGGAAAGCATTTTCCAGCAATGGCTGCAGCAGCAATGGCGGCACACTGCGCTCGAGGGCCGCTATTGCCAATTGCCAGCGCACGGCTACGCGCGGTGCGAAACGGCTGGTCATGATGTCGGCATAATGCTGCAGCAGGCGCACTTCTTCGCGCAGCGGTACCAGCGTGGCGGCATCCAGAGAGAGGTAGCCGCGCAGCAAATCGGCCAGCCGGTTCACCAGCACATCGGCACGCTCGGGATCGGTGGGAATAAGGGCTGAGATGGTATTGAGTGTGTTGAACAGAAAGTGCGGCTGCAATTGCGATTTCAATTGCAGCAGTCTGGCCTCGGCCAGTGTCCGCTGCGCCGCCAGCAACCTGCCCTGCTGCTCATGCCAACCGGCAAAAAATTGCAGTCCGAACAGAACGCCAAGCCACAGGCCAAGGAACAGCGCCAGTTTCAGCGTTTCATAGGCCCAAATCATCAGCCAGCCTTCGTGCTCGTAGGTCAGACCGGCCAGTCCATAGGCCAGATGGCGCAGACCATAGGTCAGCAGTACGAACAACCCGGACAACAGCGGCAGCCATTGCAAATGCTGCCAAAACCAGCGCCAGGGCGTGGCGAGAAGCGCCTGTTGGCGCCGGCTGTACCGCAGCATGATCACGAGCAGCGCCGTCAGCACCAGCGCCGATGAGCCCTCCCACACTAAGGGTTGCCACCAGCGGACGACGGGGCCGCCGAAGTTGTCGTGCACGGCCACCAGGATCATCAACAGCCAGAACAAGCCCCAGGCGGCCAGCAAGGGCTTGAGCAAGCCCACCGGCCACTGCTGCAACACCTTGTTCTGATGAGTCGACATGGCCGGATTGTAGCCAGTCGGCCTGGCGCCTGCACAAGGCATGGGGCAAGCGGGACGCCGACGGACTCAGGCGGCGTTGTCGTAAAGAAAGGCCGGAGAGAGATCCCCAGGAACCTGCTGATTCCGGCATGGCCATCTCCTTGGCTCGTTTTGTCCTTGTCCCAGTCTGGACGCAGATTCCGGTTTTCGCCCATCCCTGGAAACATCGGACCGTGGCGCAGCGGCGCACCGGTCGCGGGCAGAGAAAGTTTTTGACCAGGCTGGCCGCCAACTGTCCGGCAACGTACAGCAAGCGTTCATTTGCGGGCGATTTTTCCGCACGCCTTATTTCAACCAAATGATTTGCCGGGAAAATTTTATGGCACGTTCATTGCTGCCAATCGGGGGCAATGAATTGCCCCGACGCATTCACAACGTAGAATCACAAGCCCGACCAAAGGCCCCCGCATGTTCCTGGCAAATTTTCGTGTCGCAATCTCCTGGGCGGCGAAGCAGCCGCTCTACTACGCCATCAAGGTATTGGGCCTGGCGCTTGGCATCATGGCGTTCGCGCTGCTGATCGCCTACGTGGACTTCGTTAAAAACTACGATGCGCACATTGCCGATCGCGACAGTCTCTACCGTCTGGTGGGCGAATACGTCAGCCGGGAAAACGGCGACCGGGTGCGCTACGACTTCGGCTCGAATGCCTGGGTGGAACCGTTCAAGCGCGAATACGAGGGCTTGTACGCCAACACCGCCGTGCTGGTGGGGCGCAATGGCGTGCTCGCCGACGAGCTTACGGCCTACGACCAGGAATATTTCTTCGCGGACGAAGGCGCCATTGCCGTGTTCAGCCTCGACCTGGTGCAGGGCGATCCCGCCAGCGCTTTGAGCGGCCCCAACAAGATCGTGCTGTCCGAAGCGGCGGCAGTGAAGTATTTCGGCACCAGCACCGGCGTGGTGGGCAGAACGCTCACGCTGGACCAGGCTCACTACCTGGCGGTGAGCGGCGTGTTCCGCGACCTGCCCAAGCAGACGAACTTTCCCATGGAAGCGCTGGTGTCCTTCGATACCACCGAGCGGGTGCTCGGCGAGGGCACCTTGCACAACCAGCTGTGGATCATGTTCAACCGCTACACGCTGTTCGTGAAGTTCGACGATCCGGCCAACGCGCATGCGGTGAACGACGACCTGCACGATTTCGCCTACCGCCGCTCGCCGGAGGCGGACCTGCCGATTCTGGAACGCAATCACTTCACGCTGTTTCTGCAACCGCTGTCGGCAGTCTACCTGGACCCGCTCACCGGCAACGTCAACGGCGACGACTACACGCGCCGTAACACCTACCTCGGCATCTGGATGCTGTCGACATTGGTGATCCTCGGCGCCTGCGTCAATTACGTCAGCCTGACCGTGGGGCAGTTGCAGCTCAGGCTCAAGGAGCTTGGCGTACGGGCCTCGTTCGGCGCCACCAAATCCGCGCTGCTCCTGCAGCTGGTGGCGGAATCACTGATCGTGAGCGCGCCGGCGGTGCTGTTGTCCGTGCAGTTGCTGTATGCGCTGGTGCCCGCCTTCGCGGCGGTGGTGGCCGTGCCGATGACGGTCGCGGACGTGCTGACCTTCGACGTCTGGGGCTGGGTGGCGCTGATGATTCTGTTGATCTGCGCCTTCGTCAGCGCCGCGCCCGTGCTGTTTTCGAGCCAGGATGCCGTCAAGGGACGTGCCTTCAGGCCGGCCGCCGCGCGCTTCAGCTGGCGCGCGGGCAGCGCGGTGGTGTTCTTCCAGTTCGCCATTTCCACGCTGTCCGCGCTGATGGTGCTTGGCATCTATTTGCAGGTAAATCTGCTGCAGAACGCCAGGGCCGGTTTCGATCCGCACAACCTGGTCCTCACCGATACGCGCTTCGACGGGCCGGATTCCAACACCGGCGGTTTCCAGGCGCTGAAGAACGAACTGGAACAGATTCCCGAGGTGGAAGCCCTTGCCGCGCTTTCCGTCAATCCGCCTGCCACCGGCGGCTTCACCAATTGGGTGCGCATCGGCGAGGGGGAGCCGGTGGATCTCACCGTGTCGCACATCCGGGTCGATCCCAGCTTTCTGTCCACCTATAGGATTCCGCTGCTCGCCGGACGCAACTTTTCCTTGGACTATCCTTCTGAACTGATTGGCCCTTCTGAATTGATCGGCGGTGACGGCGAGACGAGCCACAATCCCGGCATCCTGCTCACCCGCAATGCCCTCAGCCGATTTGGTTTCGACACGCCACAAAGCGCCATCGGCCAGCCTTTCCGTTACTCGATGGACAAGGACGACATCACCTACACGGTCATTGGCGTCGTGGAGGATTTCATGTTCTCGCCGATGGAAAGCGCCGTGAGGTCCGTGGCGGTGCTGCAGGGCACGGCGCAGCCCTTGCGCAACCTCACGCTGCGGCTGCGCGAAGATTACGGCCCGGACGCAGTTGAGCGCATCAGAGCGGTGTGGAACCGGCATCTTCCCAGCGTGCCTTTCAATGCTTCGTTCATGGAGGAAGTGATCAGCGCGGAAATCGCAGGCAAGACGCAAAGCCTGGCGCTGGCGGCCTCGATGGCCGCCATCGTGTTCTTCTGCACCGCGGTGATCGGCATCTATGCCCAAGCCAGCTTCGTCTGCGACCGCAGCTCGAAATCCATCGCCATCCGCAAGGTGTTGGGCGGCTCCAGACGTTCGATCCTGGGCCTGCTGCTGGCGCAGTTCACGCTGCCGGTGGTGGCGTCGTTCGCGCTGGCGCTGCCCATCGCGCTTTATTTCATCAGCTCGTTCTACAGCACGTTCCAGGAAACGCCGGGCTTTCCGGTAGGGCTCTACGCTTCCTGTCTGGCGGGCATCATCTGTCTGGCGCTGGTAACGGTTTTCGCGCATTGCCAGCGGGCGGTGTCGCAGCATCCGATCCGGATGCTGCGGTACGAGTGAGGGGCAAGCGGCTCGCCGGCGTTTGCGGAGCCGCCAAGCGCAGTCGACCGCCTAATCGCCTGGCGTACCCAGGCGCCCGCGGTTGTGGACCAGCTGTTCCCAGTACACGCCATCGCCGCCCACCTGCGTCTTCACCTGCGCGAGAATGCGCGGCACCGCCTCGCAGGCCACGATCATCTCCACCTGCATGCGCTTGCGGCGTCCGCGCACCTGTTCGGCAAGGGTGTTCAGGCCACCGCTGCCGTGGCCGTATACGTGATAGGAGCTGAAGCCTTCCACCTCGGGCAGTTCCAGCAGGCAGTCCACCAGCTCTTCCTCGAGTTCGGGGGCAACGTTCAGAACCAGCATGGTGTGCATGGAATACCTCAGGCAGCGGCGGGAGTGCGATGGAAATGCCGGTAGATCAGCGGCATCAGGAACAGCGTGAGCACGGTGGAACTGATCAGGCCGCCCACCACCACGATGGCAAGCGGCTTCTGGATTTCCGAACCGGGACCGGTGGCAAGCAGCAGCGGCACCAGGCCAAGCGCACAGATGCTGGCCGTCATCATCACTGGTCTAAGGCGCCGCAGCGCGCCGTCGAATACCACCTGGTCGATGTGCAGGCCCTTGGCCAACAGCTGGTTGAAGTACGACAGCATCACCACGCCGTTGAGCACCGCGATGCCAAGCAGGGCGATGAAACCCACCGACGCCGGCACCGACAGGAATTCGCCGGTGAGCCACAGCGCGATCAAACCGCCGGTGAGCGCAAAGGGAATCATGGACAGGATGATCAGCGTCTGTTTGACGGAACGGAACGTCAGGAACAGGATGAAGGCGATCAGCAGCAGCGCCACCGGCACCACCAGCGCCAGCCGGGCCGCCGCGCGCTGCTGGTTTTCGAATTCGCCGCCCCATTCCAGCGTGTAGCCTTCGGCGAGATCCAATTGCCGGGCCACCGCCTGCTGCGCTTCGGCCACGAAGCCGACCAGGTCGCGCCCTTCCACGTTGGTGCGCACCACGGCAAAGCGCTGGCCGCCTTCACGCGAAATCACCACCGGGCCTTCCACGCGCTGGATCCGCGCCACTTCCGCCAGCGGCACGTAGCCGCCGTCGGGCAGCGTGACGAGATTCTGCCGCAGCGCGGTTTCGCCGTCTCCCACCAGCGGACGATAGCGCAGCATCAGCGGCACGCGGGCGCTGCCCTGGATCACGGTGCCCACGCGGTAGCCTTCGATTTCGGCGCGCAGCTGCGTCTGCAGGGCATCGGCATCGAGGCCAAGCTCGCCCGCGCGCAGGCGATCCACTTCCACCTGCAGGTACTGCGCGCCTTCATTGATGGTGGCGATGGTGTCGATGCTGCCCGGCACCTGATTGATGAGGGCGGCCATGGCGTCGGCATAGTGGCTCAGCATGTCGAGGTCGTCGCCGAAGATCTTGATGGCCACGTCGCCGCGCGAACCGGTGAGCATTTCCGACACGCGCATGTCGATCGGCTGGGTGAAGCCGAAGTTGATGCCGGGGAAACTGTTCATCACCGCGCGCAGCTTGTCTTCGATGCCCTGCTTGTCGCCGGCTTCCCACTCATGGCGCGGACGCAGTTGCAGGAACATATCGGTTTCGTTCAGGCCCATGGGGTCCATGCCGATCTCGTCAGAGCCGGTGCGCGATACCACCCGCAACACTTCCGGCACCGCGTTCATGATCGCTTCTTCGATCAACAGCACCTGGCGCGTACTGCTGCGCAGGTTGACCGAGGGAATGCTTTCGGTCTGGATGATCAGGTCGCCTTCGTCCATGGTGGGCATGAAGGTTTTGCCGACGAAGGGAAACAGCAACGCCGTCAGCACCAGCAACAGCGCCGCACCCGCCAGCACCGGCTTGGGATCGTGCAAGGCGCGGCCAAGCGTGGGCCGGTACAGCGCGTCGAGCTTGCGGCTCAGCCAGGGCTCGGCGTGCGCGTCGGCGCTCAGGCTCCAGGACGCCACTACGGGAATCAGCGTCAGCGACAGCAGCAGCGAACCGGCCAGCGCGAACACGATGGTCAGGGTCACCGGCCGGAACAGCTTGCCTTCCAACCCCTCGAGCGAGAGCAGGGGCAGGAACACGATCATGATGATGAAAATCCCGGAGGTGACCGGCACCGCCACTTCCTTCACCGCGCGGAACACCAGGTGCAACAGCGGCAGGGGCGAACGCCTGGCCTTCGCGTGCGCCAGCGTGGACACCACGTTTTCCACGATCACGATCGAGGAATCCACCAGCATGCCGATGGCGATCACGAGCCCCCCGAGGCTCATCAGGTTGGCGCTCATGTCCAGCCGGTTCATGAGGATGAAGGTAAAGAGCGCGGAGAGCGGCAGCACCAGCGCCACCGTCAACGCCGCGCGCACGTTGCCGAGGAACAACCCCAACAGCACCACCACCAGCACCACGGCTTCCAGCAGCGCCTTGGCCACGGTTTTCACCGCACCGCCGATCAACACGCTGCGGTCGTAGAACACGTTCATGCTGGTGTCCTGCGGCAGCGTGGCTTCCAGCTCCGCCAGCTTGGCATTCACGCCTTCCACCACGGCATCGGCATTGGCGCCGCGCAAGCTGATCACCAGCCCCTGCACCGCTTCTTCCACGCCATCGGCGGTAACCGTGCCGTAGCGTTCGAGTTCGCCAAGCTTCACTTCCGCCAGTTCGGTGAGCGGCAGCAGCACGCCGTCGCCATTGCGCACCTGAATGCGGCCGAGATCTTCCACATTCACGATCGCGCCGGTGACACGCACCAGTATCGCTTCCTCGCCCTGGTCGATGCGGCCGGCGCCGTCGTTGCGGTTGTTCAGTTCCAGCGCTTGTACCAGGTCGTCGTGGGTGAAACCCAGCAAGGTCATGCGCTCGCGCTTCGGCTTCACCTCGAACGTACGCACATAGCCGCCAAGCGCGTTGACGTCGGCCACGCCGGGCACGGTGCGCAGCGCGGGGCGAATGGTCCAGTCCAGCAGGAAACGTTTTTCCTCGAGCGACAGCGCCGGATTCTCGATGGTGAACATGAACATGTCGCCAAGCGGCGTGCTCATCGGCGCCAGGCCGCCGCTGATGCTGCCCGGCAGTTCCTCCCACACGTTGCCGAGCCGCTCGCCCACCTGCTGCCGCGCCCAGTAGATGTCGGTGCCTTCCTCGAAATCGAGCGTGATCGAGCTGAGCGCATACTTGGAAATGGAACGCAGGATGGATTGCTGCGGAATGCCGAGCAGTTCCACTTCCAGCGGATTGGTGATCAGCGTTTCCACTTCCTCCGGCGTCATACCCGGCGCCTTGATGATCACCTTTACCTGCGTGGGTGAAATATCGGGGAACGCATCGATCGGCAATTGCAGCATGGCGCTGGCGCCGAAGCCGGCAAGCAGCAGCGCCAGCAGGCAAGTAAGCAGGCGCTGGGTCAGCGCAAACTGGATGAGGCCGGCGAACATCATTCGCCTCCCAATCCAAGCACCATCCCCTTGAGCAGGCTGGCGCCGCGCACCACCAGTTGTTCGTTGCCGGCAAGCGCGCCTTCCGGCGCAAGATAATCGGCGCCAAGCGGCTGCAATTCGAGCACCTTGCGCTCGATGCCGGCGGCAGTGCGAAGGAACACTGCGGTCTCAGCGCCATCGTGCACCACGGCATCGGCGGGAATGCGCCAACCACCAGCGGTGGGCGAGAGCACCAGCGAGACGATCTCGCCGGCATGCAGCGGTACGGGACCGTCGAATTCGGCGCGAATGCCAAGCGTTTGCGTGCGACGGTCCACCTGGCGATCGATCTGACGCAGCGTCAGCGGCGTGTCCACGCCCGGCACGCTCAGCCGCTGTCCAATGGTGAGTCCTGTGGCCAAAGGCGCGGGCAGATCGGCCTGCAACCACAATTGCGCCGCGCCAAAACGCAGCAGTGTTTGATCCACACTGATCGCGGACCCCACCGCCACTTCCAGCCGGCCCACCGTGCCGTCCATCGGCGCGCGCAAGGTATAGACGCCAAGCTGCGGCGAATCCGCGCTGAAACCGCTGCCCGACGCCAGACCCGCAAGCGTCAGCTGCGCGCGCAGTGCCGCGGCGCTGGCCTTGGCCGCCGCATACTCCTGTTCGGTTTCCTGCAGGCGCCGGGCGGCGATGATGCCGTCGTCGAACAAGCGGCGATCGCGCGCCTCGGCATTGTGGGCCAGCGTCAGCGCGGCATCGGCCTGCAACCACGCCTGCTGCAGCTGCAACACTTCCTGGCTGTGCACCGTGCCAAGCACGGCACCGGCTTCCACCGCATCGCCCGGCGCCACCTGCCAGGATTCCAGAACGCCCGCAAAACGCGCCACCAGCGCATCCGGCTGCAAGGGCGACACCAGCACCTGCGCCGATACCACCGTGCCGCTGTCGGCGGTGGCGGGCTGCACGGTGGCCAGCACCAGGCCAAGACGATTCATGGTGGCCTGGTCCGGATTGCTCAGCACCTGGGCCTGGGCACCGCAACAGGCGGCGCACAGTAGCAATAGGGACAGGCGTTTCATGGCAGCACTCCGATCAATTGGTTGTATTCACTGACGAGCCGGTCGCGCTCCAGCTGCAATCTACGCAAGGCCTGGCGCGCGCCGATGGCGTCCTGCACCGCGGCAAGCACCTGCGCCAGCGTAAGCTCGCCGCCTTCGAACGCCGACTCCGCCATCGCACGGCGCTGTTCGGCCAGGGTGTTCTGTTCCTGCGCCAGCGGCAGCGCCTGTTCATTGATGAACAAGCCATGCTCCGCTTCGGCCAGCAGACGCTGCAGCTCGATGCGGTTGCGGCGCAGTTCCACCTCGGCATCCACTTGCTCCCGCCGCGCGCTGCTGGTGCGGCTGTCCACCAGTTGCCTGCCGCCGATCGGAATGCTGACCGACAACATCACGCTGTCGTTGCTTGGCTGAAAACGATCGCCGCGCTCGCTGTGGCTGCCGAGCGTGAGCTGAGGACTGCCCTTGGCATCGAGCGCGCTTTGCGCCACGTTGCCCTGCGCAATGGCCACTTCGGACTGCAACAGGCGCAGCAGGGGATGATTGTCCGGAATGTCGTCCTCGCCACTGAGCGTTTCGCTGAACGGTTCCGCCGGACGACGGTCGAGTCCGGTCAGGATGAAAATCGTGCGCTCGGCATCGACCATGCGCGCTTCCGTCTCGAGAATGCGCTGCTGCTGTTCGAGCAGCAGGGTGCGGGTTTGCAGCGTGTCGAGTTGCGCCAGGCTGCCGGCTTCGAACAAACGCTGGGTGATGCGGTGCAGTTCCTCGGCGGCGCTGCCGGCCTCCCGTTCCAATTCGAGCCCGGCCTGTGCCGCTTCCAGTTCATTGAGCGCGGCGCGCAGGCGGCCGGCCAGTTCCCAATGCAGATAGGTGGACCAGAGCGTCACCTGCGCCTGATAGTTTTCCCCCAGCGCCCTGGCCTGACGGCGTTCGCCCGGACGCCACAGCGGTAACTGCACGCCGACATCCTGCTGCCGCAGCCCCGTGTTGTCGCGCCAGCGGTCGTCGATGAGGTTGTAGATGACGCTGGGACGGCCCGCGACAAGGCTGTTGCCGGCGGCCTGCATGCCCCGCGCCTGCTGCGCGCGCACCGGCGTTTCCAACGCTTGCGGAGCCCGTTCGAGCGCGGCCTGGAGCATGGCGGAAAAATCGAGCCCTTCCTGAACTTCCAGATGCACGTGCTCGCCCGGTTCCGCCCGCGCCAATGCGGCAAGCGTTCCCAGCAGCAGCGCCGCCGCGCCATGCACGATGCGTTTGTTCCTCATACTTTCGGTCCACGATGCTCGAATGACAGCGCGGCAGTCTACGCAGGGGCATGTGAAAATTTTGTCAAAGGGGTATAGACGAGAGATCAAAGAAACGATGCCGTGCGTAACTTCGATGCCAACGGCTCGCAGCCGCCAGGCCGGATACCCTTTCGGGGGGCATTGATGGCCAGGGATGGCCATCACTGAGCGCACATGGATGTGCTTGTAGCGTCCCCCCGGAAGGGTATCCGGCCTGGTGGCTGCAACAGACTCGATGCGGGCCAATATTCATCCCCAACCAAGCGACTGCCACAGACTCAATACGGGCCACCCTCCAACCCACCACTTCACAAATTTTTCACCCTTTACTGACAAATCCTCGACCCACGCTGTAGCATCCTCCTGCACTTCCCGGAGCCTCTCATGCAGATATTGGTGGTCGAAGACAACCGCGACATTGCCGAGAACATCGCCGACTATCTCGAACCCCTGGGCCACACCCTCGATTTCGCCGCGGACGGCATCAGCGGCCTGCACCTCGCCATCACCCGCCGCTTCGACGTCATCGTGCTCGACGTCATGCTCCCCGGCATGGACGGCATGACGCTCTGCCGCAAGCTCCGCGAGGAAGCCGGCAACTACACCCCCGTGCTCATGCTCACCGCCCGCGACCAGCTCGACGACAAGCTGGCCGGCTTCCGCGCCGGCAGCGACGACTACCTCGTCAAACCCTTCTCGGTGAAGGAACTCGAAGTGCGCCTGCAGGCGCTGGTGAAACGCGCCACGCAGGCCACGCGCCACCGGGTGCTGCAGCTCGCCGACCTCGAATTCAACGCCGACACCCAGCAGGCCCATCGCGGCGGCGCGCTGCTGGAACTCAATCCGATACAGCGCAAGTTGCTCGAACTGCTGCTCGGCAACAGTCATCGTGTGGTCTCGCGCGAAGAATTGGAGCGCCACATCTGGGGCGAGATACCGCCCGACTCGGACGTGTTGCGCACGCACATCTACGGTCTGCGCAACGCCATCGACAAACACTACGAGCCGAAACTGCTGCACACCGTGCACGGTTCGGGGTATCGGCTGTATGACCCCCGCTGAACCCTGGCGCACCACGCTCCGCCTGCGCATCATCCTGGCGCTGGTGCTGATCGTCACCACCATGAGCACACTGCTCGCCTACGGCGTGCTCGAAATCAAGAATCGGTTGGAAGCCACCGTGCTCGCCGATACCGTGCGCATCCAGCTCGTTGATCTGCAACAGCAGCGCGAGGCCGGCGATTACCATGTCGAACATTTATTTGAAAACTGGGCGTTCTATTTCGACGAAGGCCTGGCCGACATGCCGGCAGCGCTGCGCGAACTTGGACCGGGGTCTCACCACAGCGCCTATGCCGATGGGCGCTATTACCAGGTGGAAGTGGGCGAGGACAGCGCCGGCAAGCCGCTGGTGCTCGCCTACGACATCACCACCTGGGAACGGCAGGAGCATGAAGTGTTGACCCTGCTGGTGTGGGGCGTCGTGCTGCAGTTGCTGGTGGCGATCCTGCTCGGCTGGCAGGCGTCGCGTGCGATCCTGGCGCCGGTGCGCGCCCTGACCCGGCGCCTGGCGGGCATTCAGCCAAATCAGCGCCAGGTGCGCATCGCGCAGGATTTCCAGGGCACCGAGATCGGCATCATTGCCGGCGAATTCGATCAATATCTGGCGCGGCTCGATCGTTTCGTGGAACGCGAACGGTCGTTTACCGCGGCGGCAAGCCACGAATTGCGCACGCCGCTGTCGGTGATGATTGGCGCGCTGGACATCCTCGACAATGCGCCACTGAGCGGCCCCGCCGAGCGCGCCCGCAGCCGCATCCATCGTGCCTGCGCCGAGATGAAGGCGTTCATCGAAGCCACCCTGTACCTGTCCCGCGAAGACGGCACCACGATCCAGGAACAGCACAGCTGCGCGCTGCGTCCGCTGATCGACGATCTGATCGACAGCCATCAGAACGCGCTGCAGGCGCGGCATATCGTGGTGGAAATCCAGGAAAGCGGTGCCGTGGTGGTGGAGCAGGCGCCGAGCCTGATGCGCATCCTGCTCGGCAACCTGCTGCGCAACGCCATCGAGCACACGCAGAACGGCTACCTCCGCATTTCGTTCACGCCCACGCTGATCATGGTGGAAGACAGCGGCAACGGCATTCCCCGTGAGGACCTGCCGCGCGTGTTCGAGCGCAGCTACACCACCAAGAAGGATGGCTACGGCCTCGGCCTGAACCTGGTCAAGCGCATCTGTGACCGCGTCGGCTGGCAGGTGGACATCCAGAGCGAAGTGGGCAAGGGCACGCAGGTGCGGCTGTTCCTGCAGCCCTGAATCCCGCCGTCCCATGGACTCCCCGGAACGGGGCCACTACCATGGCGCTTCATTCAAAAAGAGGGGTCAGTCATGAACACGCGCATCCTTTCCCGCTCCTTGTTGCCGTCGCTGGCCTTCGCCGCCTGCGGCGAATTGCCCGCCCAGCCCATACAACCGGGGGAATTGCCCGAAGGCGAGGGCAAAAGCCTGGTGCAGACGGTCTGCTTCTCGTGTCACACCGCAGTCAACATCACCACCTCCGCCGGCTACGAGGCCGCTGCCTGGAAGGACGTGTTCGGTTCCATGGTGACCCTGCCCCAGGCGCAGGCCGACACCATTGCGCAGTATCTGGCCGGCCACTACCCGCCGCGCCCCGACCGCGCGCCCACGCTGGTGAGCGGGCCACTCCAGATCGACATCCAGGAATGGACGGTTCCCACCCGCGGCCAGCGCTCGCGCGATCCCGTCGAGGCGCAGGACGGCTCGATCTGGTGGACCGGCATGTGGGCCTCGCTGGTGGGCAGGATCGATCCCGCCACGGGCGCGATGGAGGAATATCATCTGCCGTTCACCGCGCGGCCGCACAGCATCGTGCCTGGCGCCGACGGCAGCATCTGGTACACCGGCAACGGCAACGGCACCATCGGCAGGCTCGACCCCGCCACCGGTCTGATCACCCAGTTCGACACCCGGGCGGCGGATCCCCACAGTGCGGTGTTCCATCCCAACGGCAAGCTGTTCTTCACCGCACAGAACAGCGGCATGCTGGGCCGGCTCGATCCCGCCACCGGCGAACTGCAGGAAATCGACACCGAACCGCGCCCCTACGGCATCAAGGTGGCGCCCTCCGGCACGCTGTGGATCGCCTACAACGGCACCAACAAGATCGGCGCCATGGATCCCGAAACCCTGGAAGTGCGCTATTACGACATTCCCAACACCGCCTCGCGCATACGCCGGCTCGACATCGACAGCCAGGGCACGATCTGGTACGTCAATTCCACGCAAGGCAAGATCGGCCGGCTGAACCCTGCCAATGGCGAAATCAAGGAATGGGATTCACCCAGCGGGCCGCGTTCGCACCCCTATGCGATCGCCGTGGTGAACGACAAGGTCTGGTACAACGAATCCGGCATGCGCCCCGATGCCCTGGTGCGTTTCGATCCGGAAACGGAAACTTTCCAGAGCTGGGCGATTCCAAGCGGCGTGGGCATCGTGCGCAACATGTGGGTCACCCGCGACAACAACCTGCTGATCCACCAGAGCAGCACCAACCGGGTGGGCCTGGTGACGATACCGGACTGATCGTTGCAATAATGGCGGATAGCGACGGATAGCGACGGATAGCGGCGGATAACGGCGGATAGCGCCGGCTCACCGGCTTTCAGGATCGCCGCTTGCCCGGCGCCGCCGCAATCACTGCTGGCGTGTCCAGGCAAGCAGTGCATCCATCAATTCCACGCCCGGGCCACGGTCGGCCAGGGCATGGTTCAGTATTCCGCTCACCGCATACACGCGCCCCGACTGCCCTACCACGTAGCCCGCTACCGCCGATACCTCATCCAGGGTGCCGGTCTTGACGTGCATGTAGCCCTGCGTGGCCGCGCCGCGCAAGCGGGTGCGCATGGTGCCGTCCTCGCCCACCACCGGCAGGGAAGACACGAACTCCGCCATGTAGCGCGATTGGTAACCGTGCCTCAGCACCGCATTGAGCTGCGCGGTGCTCAATCGCGTGTCGCGCGAGAGACCAGCGCCGTTGACGATGCGCGCGGTCGCAACCTCCACGCCGATGCCCTGCAGATACTCCACCAGCGCCGCCGCGCCGGCCTGCACCGTGGCCGGCCCCGGATTGTGTTCCGCCGCCAGGGTCAGCAGCAGATGCCGCGCCATCAGGTTGTTGCTGTATTTGTTGAGTGCGCGGATCACGTCGGCAAGCGGCGGCGATTCCCAGTCCACCAGCAGCGTGGCCTCGGCGGGCACCGGTTCCAGACGCAGGTTACCAGTGAATTCGCCGCCCAGTTCATGCCAAAGGTGGCTGAACAGCGCGTGCAGATAACGATCCGGATCGCTCACCGCGCGCGCCATGGCGTAGCGGGTGCAGCTCGCCGGAAACTGACCATCGAAGGTCACGCCGCCCGGCGTGGCGGCGTCGTAATTGAAACTGATGCCGCGCTGAAAGCCGGTGCAGGCGCCCGCCTTGAGCTTCAGCCGATTGACGATGCGCTGGCCGGGCAGCATCGGGTCGGTGCTGATGTCCACGTTCACCCCGTCCGCCGCCGGTGCAAAATAATAGGTGATGGCCTGGAAGTTCACCGACAGCGCGTGCGGCAGCACGTTGTAGGTGCGGCCAGCCTGGTTGTCGATGCGTGACTCGTTCCTTACCGAAGGATCAAAAAGGCTGGTGTCGACCACCAGGTCACCGTCGATGCGCACGATGCCCTGGCGCCGCACCGCCTTGAGCAGGTTACGGAACTGTTCTTCCAGGAGGTAGGGATCCCCTCCGCCCTGCAGCAGCAGGTCGCCGTGCAGCGTGCCCTGGCTCACCTCCCCAAGCGCGTAGGCGCGAGTATGCCAGGTGTAGGCGGGGCCAAGCGTTTCGAGCGCCGCCAGCGTGGTGAGCGTCTTGATGGTGGAGGCCGGGTTGAGCGGCAAATCGGGCGCCACCGCCAACAAGGGCTCGGCGGCGTCGATTTCCTGCACCACGAAACCGTAGCTGCCGGCCTCCAACCCATGCCCCTTCAGCACCCGGTCGAGGGTGGCGGGCAGATCCGCCGCCTGGGCGCAGGGGAGCAGCAAAAGCGCCAGCAGCGGCAGCATGCGCAGGAAACGAAACAGCAGCATAAGCAGGCCCAAATACAGGAAAGCGTGCAGGAAAGACTGCGCCAAAGCGTAACCGAAACGCCCCACCGCTTCATCCGGCAATTGCAGAACCGGCCCCGCTTGCCAGCAATCGAAGGCGCTGCCCCGCAATCTGGCTACTGGAACCTGCCGCGCCGCGCATCGCGCAGTATCTCGCGCGCCGCATTGTGCCCCGGCACGCCGGTAACGCCGCCGCCGGGATGCGCGCCGGCACCGCACAGGTACAGGCCGCGCAGCGGCAGGCGATAGGCGGCCGCCCCCAGCACCGGGCGGGTATTGAACAACTGCCCCAGCCGCAGCTGGCCGTGGAAGATGTCGCCGTCGATCAGGCCGAAGCGCTGTTCCAAATCCAGCGGGGAGAGTACCTGGCTGCCGACGATGCTGGCGCTGAAATTGGGCGCGTGCCGGTTTACCGTGTCGATCACCCGCGCGGCGAACGCCGCTTTTTCCGCCGGATCGTTCCAGTGCCTTGGCGCCGGCAGCGTGGGCGCCACATGCTGCACGAACAGGCTCGCCACGTGCTGCCCGGCCGGCGCCAGCGTGGGATCGAGCGTGGACGGCAGGAGCATTTCCACGATCGGTTCGTCCGACCAGCCATGCAGCGCCGCGGTGTGATAGGCGCGATCGAGGTAGTCCAACGTGGGGCCGATGACGATGCCGGCGCCATGGTGCGCCTGCGGCGCGGTGCCGGGGCGGCAGCGAAAATCCGGCAATTCGCGCAGGGCCACGTTCATGCGGAAGGTGCCCGACCCCGATTGGATGGCGCAAAAACGCTGGTGGGTGTCCTGTGGCACCGCGCCCGGCTCGATCAGGTCGCGGAACAGCAGTTTGGGCGGCAGCGCCACCGCCACGCGCAGCGCCAACACGGTTTCGCCATCGGCAAGCGCCACGCCGCGCACCCGGCCATTGTCCGTGAGCACCCGCGCCACCGGCGCATTCAGCCGCAGCGTGACGCCCGCCGCCTGCGCCGCGCGGCTCATCGCCTGCGTGATGGCGCCCATGCCGCCAAGCGCATGGCCCCACACACCCGGCTTGCCGTTCACCTCGCCGAAACAATGATGCAGCAGCACGTAGGCGGTGCCGGGCGTGTATGGAGAGGCAAACGTGCCCACCACGCCGTCGAAGGCAAACGCCGCCCGCACTACCTCGTGTTCGAACCAGCGCGCCAGGAATTCGGCGGCGCTGCCGGTGAAAAGGTCGATCAACACCTGCTGCTGGGCGCGGCTGCAGCCAAGCAGGCGCCGCGCCAGACGGCACCAGGTCAAGAGATCGCCAGGGGCCAGCGAATTGGGCGGTGTCATCAGCACCAGTTGGCGCAACAGCGCCGCCGCCTGTTCCAGCGTGGCTTCATACGCAGGCAACTGCTCGGCATCGTGGCGGGAAAACGCCGCGATCGCCGCCTGACGCGCCGCCATGCCGTAGGGAAACAGCAGTCCGCGTTCGGCGTCCACCGGCCAGAAATTCGCCACCGGGCGCTCGACGATGCGCAGCCCGTGCGCCGCCAGGTCGAGATCGGCAATCACCTTGGGGTTGAGCAGGCTCACCGTGTAGGAAGCCACGGAGTTGCGGAAACCGGGGTGGAATTCCTCGGTGAGCGCCGCGCCGCCCGGCACCGCGTTCTTTTCCAGCACCACCACCGACAGCCCGGCGCGGGCGAGATAGGCGGCGCACACCAGCCCGTTGTGGCCGGCACCCAGGATGGCAACGTCGTAGTGGGGAGTGTGAGCAGAGCGCGGAGCGGACATGCGGGATGCTTCATGCAAGTGGACGGCGAAAGAGGATAGCATGCAGGCCTGCGCGTACGCGCAAGCCGCGCCGGGCAAAAACAGGCCAGGAAAAAACCAGCATCAGGCAAAACAGGCCAACCAGGAACGGGAAAGGAACCAAGCATGATACGCACACAGTTGCTGCTGCAGGACGACACCCGGCTGCAGGGCGGCCTCGAACTGGTCGAGCGCTGGCGGCGCGAACCGGCGGCGCACCTGTGGGTGGACCTGGAGGACGAGCCGTTACCGAAACAGCGCGAATTCCTCGAGAGCATGGACTGCCATCCGTTGGCCATCGAGGACGTGCTGCGCTTTCGCACGCCGCCCAAGGTCGCCGACTACGACGCCTACACCCTGCTGCTCTACCGCGGCATTTCCGTCTTCAACCCCGACCTGACCACCGAACAGCAGACCATCGCGCTGTTCATCGGCGAACGCTGCCTGTTCAGCCTGCACAAGCCGCTGGCCCGCGGCATCGACCATTATTGGGAACAGGCGTACAAGGAACAGCTGCTGCGCAGCCCCGGCCTGCTCGCCCTGCGCATCATGCGCCATTCCATGGGCCACTACCTGGAAACGCTGCTCGGCTTCGAACCGCTGCTGGAGGAACTGGAAGACGCGATGCAGGAACGTTCCGACGATGCGCTGATGCGCGATCTCATCGCGTACCAGTCGCGGCTGCGGCGCCTGAGCCGCGTATTCAGCTATCACGAACGCCTGATCCAGAATCTGCGCAGCGACATTCCGCAGCGGCTGTTGGATGAAGACGGCGACATCGAGAACGCCCTGCAGGATCTGTTCGAACGCTGCGAACGCATCCACAGCCTGTGCACCATGTACTACGAACTGTGCGCCGACCTGCTCCACGGCTATCTGTCGTTCTCCTCGCACCGCATGAACGGCACCATGCGCATCCTCACCGTGATCACCGCGCTGTTCCTGCCGCTTACCCTGATCGCCGGCATCTACGGCATGAACTTCGACTACATGCCGGAACTGCACTGGCGCTATGGTTATTTCACGGTGCTTGGGGTGATGGGCACTCTGGCGCTGGCGCTCGGCGCCTATGCCTGGCGCAAATGGCTGGACGGCTGAAACGCAAGGCCCCTTCATAAACGCTCGTTTCGCCCCTAGAATAAGGCATCCCAGCACGACACCGCGCAATGCCTGCCAAGAACGTCATTCTCGAGCTTTCTCTCCTGCAAAAAGAGGTGGGCGAGCTGGCGTCGCCCGCCGAACAGGTGCGCAGGATCGTGGATTCCATTTCCGCCATCGTGGGCACCGACGTCTGCTCGCTGTACCTGCAGGATCAGCACCAGGACCTGGTGCTGATGGCCAGCCACGGGCTGGCGCACAGCGCGCAGGTGGTCATTCCTGCCGGCCGCGGGCTGGTGGGGCTGGTGGTCAAGAGCCGCCACACCATCAACATCCCCCGCGCCAGCGATCACCCCGCCTACTACTACGTCGAAGCCACGGCGGAGGAACGCTTCCAGAGTTTCTGCGGCATTCCGCTGGTGCACTACGGCAAGATCATCGGCGTGCTGGTGGTGCAAAGCCGCACCGCGGAGGCGTTGTCGCCCGAAAGCGAGGGCTTTCTGGTAACCCTTTCCTCGCAGCTGGCGCATCTGGTGGCCGACATGCCGCTCACGCTGCACGGGCCGCACCTGAACACCTACGTGCGCGGCGTGAAGGGCAGTTCCGGCATCGGCATCGGCCAGGCGGTATTGTGCGATCACGGCGATCTGCTCGGCGTGCCGGACGAACCCTGCCCCGACGTCGAGATGGCCGTCGCCGAGTGGCATGCGCTGCGCCAGCGCGTGCAGCGGGACATCCAGCAGGAACAACAGCTGCTGGGCACGCTGCTCAACGACAACGTCTCCAGCATCTTCAACACCTACACCGCGCTGCTCAACGACCAGGCGCTGGTGGGCAGGGTGGAGCTGGAAATCCGCACCGGCAACTGGCTGCCCGGCGCGCTGCGCAAGAGCATCCAGCATTTCGCCGCACTGTTCCTCGCCATGGAGGACCCCTACCTGAGGGCGCGCCACGAAGACATCTACCACCTCGGCAACAAGCTGCTCGCCTCGCTGCAGGGCAGCGCCGGCCTGGCGGAACGGGTGGAGCAGATCGACCAGGTGGTGCTGGTGGGCGACGAAGTCAGCATTTCCGACATCGCCGCCGTGCCGGGGGAAAAGCTGGTGGGCGTGATCTGCTTCGGCGGCTCCACGCTGTCGCACACGGCGGTGCTTGCCAACGCGCTTGGCGTGCCGGCGGTGATGGGCGTGGGCGTGCTCAAGAACCTGCGCAACCGCGAACGCTTCATCGTGGACGGCAACAGCGGCCAGATCGTGCGCTACCCCAACGACATGCTGTGCGCCGAATTCCAGCGCCTCATCGATGAAGAGCAACAGCTGGCCAACAAGCTGTCGGCGCTGCGCGACCTGCCCGCCCTTACCCCCGACGGCTTCGAAATACGCCTGTTCACCAACTCGGGCCTGTTGGCTGACCTGTCGCCGGGGCTGCGCCACGGCGCGCAGGGCATCGGCCTGTACCGCACCGAAATCCCCTTCATGGTGCGCGACAGCTTTCCCTCGGAGCAGGAGCAGATCGAGGTGTACAGGCAGGTGTTCAATGTCTACACCGGCAAGCCGGTGTACATGCGCACGCTGGACGTAGGCGGCGACAAGCAGCTGCCCTATTTCCCGATTGCCGACGAAGCCAACCCTGCGCTTGGCTGGCGCGGCATCCGTTTTACGCTCGACAATATTCAGCTATTGATGACACAGGTGCGCGCCATGCTGAGCGCGGCGGGCAGCGAGGGCGACCTGCACATCCTGCTGCCGATGATCAGCGGCGCCGAGGAACTGAACACCTTCAATGAACTGCTCGACGAAGCGCTCAAGCAGCTGACGCTGGAAGGCGTGCCGGTACGCCGTCCGCGCACCGGCGTGATGGTGGAAGTGCCCGCGGCGATCTCGCAGCTGCACTTTTGGCGTTCGCGCATCGATTTCGTGTCGATCGGCTCCAACGACCTCAGCCAGTATCTGCTGGCGCTGGACCGCAACAACGCGCGCGTGGCCAACCGCTACGACCACATCCACCCGGCGGTGATCCAGGAACTGAACCGCGTGGTCGGCATCGCCCGCCAGCATGACCTGCCCCTGAGCCTGTGCGGCGAAATGGCCTCCGATCCGCTGGCGGTGATCCTGCTGGTGGGCATGGGCATCACCACGCTCAGCATGAGCGCCACCAAGCTGCCGCGCATCAAGTACCTGATCCGCGCCCTGCCCCGCCACAAGGCGGAAAGCGTGCTGCAGCAATGCCTGCAGCTCGACAACGTGCAGGACATCCGCGCGCTGCTGCACAGCACGCTGTTGTCGTTGCATCTGGGTGAATTGGTCAAATAAGAGTTTGGCGCTGTTCCGCTACATGCGGATGATGCCGTGCGCCAGCGCCAGACGGATCAGTTCGGCGGAACTGGTGATGTTCAGCTTTTCCTTGATCTGCGTTTGGTAGTTGGCCACGGTCTTGATGCTGAGCGACAGGTCCTGCGCGATTTCCTGCGCGTTCATGCCTTCGGCGAACTTGCAGAATATCTGGAATTCGCGCCGCGACAGCGCCCGCAGCGGCGTACCTGTGTCGAAGTTCTGGCGCATGGTCAGCTGTTCGGCGAGCTTGGGGTCGATGTAGCTGTCGCCGCCGGCCACCACCTTCACCGCGTCGGTAAGCACCTTGGCGGCGTTGCTCTTGGTAATGTAACCATTGGCGCCGGCGTCGAGCGCCTGTTCGACGAAGGCGATGTTCTCGTGCATGGTGAACACCAGGATGCGCATCTTGGGATCCTTGGCACGGATGCGGCGGATGGCTTCCAGGCCGCCCATGCCGGCCATCGACAGGTCCATGACGATCACGTCCGGGGCAATCTTGCCGATCTGCTGGTTGATCGCCTCGCCGCTGTCGAGCTCGGCGATCACTTCGATCTGCCCGCTGCTTTCCAGCAGCAGCCGGAAGCCGGTGCGCACCACCGCGTGGTCGTCCACCAGCACCACCTTGAGCGGATTACTTATCATCCCGGCGCCTCCTCAGCTGGAATTTGCGCGGCACCCCTACCTGAATGGTCGTTCCCTTTCCTTCGTTGGAACTGATCTGCAGCGTGCCGCGCAGCAGCAGCACCCGGTCGCGCAACCCGCTCATCCCCATGCCGGTGCGCACCCGCTGGGGCGTGAAGCCCACGCCGTCGTCGGCGATGGTCAAGGTAACCACTTCCTGGCCGCTGAGCGTAATCGTCACCTGTTCCGCCTGGGCGTGCTTGGCCACGTTGGTGAGCGTTTCCTGCACGATGCGGTACAGGTTGATCTGCTGCGGTTCCGCCAGGTCGGAAAAATCGCCGTCCACCTTCAGCCGGCAGAACGTATCTTCGTGGAAGATGTTCCAGTCGTCCACCATCTGCTGCAGAGCAAGCACCAGGCCCAGTTCGTCCAGCACCTGCGGGCGCAGCTCGGCCATCATATCGCGCACGCTGGAATAGGCGGTATCGGAGATGCGTTCGATGCTCAGCGCGCTTTCCGCCACCGCCGGATCGCTTTTGTCGGTGCGCATGGCAATCGACACCGCGGTGGCCTTGATGGCGCTCACCGCCTGCCCGAGGCTGTCGTGCAGTTCCTGCGCCAGGCGCCGGCGGTCCTGTTCCTGGATGGTCAGCGCCTGCTGCGCCAGGCGTTCGTTTTCGGAGCGGCTGGCACCGAGCACGGCGGCCAGCTCGTTGATGCGCTCGGCCACCTCGCGCAGCTCCGGCAGCGTCATGTCCGGCACCCGGCGGCCGTAGTCGCCGCGCACCATCTCCGCCAGGCTGTCGGCCATCAGTGCCAGCGGGCGTAGCCAGTAGCCCAGCGCCAGATAGACCACCACGCTGAACAACAACAGCAAAAACAGACTGCTCACCAGTTCGGTACGGGTGAGCAATAGCACGGCGCCGACCAGGTACATCAGCAGCACCAGCCCGGTCAGCCGCAGGCGCAGGCTCACAAACGGGCCCGCTCCACGATGCCCATGATCCGATACAACAGCTGCGCCGCCGCGTGATCGTAGGCCGGCTGCTGCGGCTGCGGGCAGAATTCGGTGAAATCCAGGCCGATGATATCGGCCTGCTGCGCGATGGACTCGATGATGGACAGCACCTGCCACCAGCCCAGCCCGCCGGGAACACCGGTCGTGGAAGGAAACACCGACGGGTCGAAACCGTCGATGTCGAGGCTCAGGTACACTTTTTCCGGAAACTCGCTCGGCAGCTCCACCTTGGTGATGTTGCGCGCCACCAGGAAATCGGCATCGTAGTATTTGACGCCATACACGCGGCGCGCGTCGGATTCCTCCTTGGACAGGCTGCGCACGCCAAGCTGGAACAGGGGCACGTCTTCGTCGACGATGCGCTTCATCACGCAGGCTTCGCTCCAGGCGTCGCCGTTGTCGTCGTCGCGCAAATCGGCCTGCGCGTCGATCTGGATCACGCCGAAATCCTCGACGCCGGCATCGAGCAGCCCTTTCACCATGGCATAGCTGATGGTGCCGTCGCCGCCGAGGCCGATCGGAAATTTCTCGTCCTTGACCACCGTGGCCACCACCGTGCTGATTTTCTCCAGCACTTTCTCGGTATTGCCCTTGCAGTCGATGGCGCCGTGGGTGTGGATGCCGTGGCGGGACGGATTGCTGCGGCCATCCCAGGTTTCGAGCTGTTGCGAGGCCGCCAGGATGGCATCGGGCGCGCTTGCCATGGCGGAAGTCTTGTAGCGTTCACCCGTATAGGGAACGGGCAGGATGTGAAAGAAGGCATCGGCCGGCTTGGCGGGTTTTACCGCTTCACCGAGAAAGTGCTGAGCTGCTGCGGCAGCTTTTGGTTTTGCGCTGGGCATTAACGGGATTTCCTCTCAATCCTGGCAGCGGAGGCTGCCGGCAACTAACAAGATCCGGACGGGTATCCGCCCCGTGACGCGCCTGCGTCATCAGGACAGACGATTGCGGAAGTCTTGATACCCGAATTCACGGACGATTCGCAAGTCGTTCGTCTCGGAATTCCAGATTGCGAGCGTTGGCAGGCGCACGCCGTTGAAAGTTGTGGTCTTGACCATGGTGTAATGCGCCATGTCGTCGAACAGCAAACGCTGCCCCACCCGCAGTGGTTCGGCAAAACTGTAGTCGCCCATCACGTCGCCGGCCAGGCAGCTCAGCCCGCCCAGGCGGTAGGTATGCGGCAGCACGCCGGGTTCGGCCGAATCCCTGATGTAGGCCCGGTAGGGCATTTCCAGCGTGTCGGGCATGTGGCAGGTGGCGGAACTGTCCAGTACGGCAATCGGCGCGCCGTTTTCCATCACGTCCAGCACCTCGCTCACCAGCACGCCGCTGCGGATGGCGATGGCTTCACCCGGTTCGAGATACACCTGCACGCCGTAGTGCTCGCTGAACGCGCGGATCCTGGCGATCAGACCGTCCACATCGTACTCGGGATGGCTGATATGGTGCCCGCCGCCGAAATTGACCCACTGCATCCGCTCCAGCAGATCGGCGCACTGCGCCTCCACCGCGTCGAGCGTGCGCGCCAGCGGCGCGAAATTCTGCTCGCACAGCGTATGGAAATGCAGCCCGGAAAAACCCGACAGATCCTGGCCCGCCAACTGGTTCACCGGCGTGCCGAGACGCGAACCCGGCGCGCAGGGGTCGTACAGCGGTACCGCGCCTTCGGAATGCAGCGGGTTGATACGCAGCCCGAACTGCAGGTGCGGCCGCGCCTCGCGCGCCTGTGCAACGAGCGGCTGGAAGTGCCGCCACTGGCTCAGCGTGTTGAACACCACGTGATCGGCGATGCCGAGCACGTCGCGCAGATCGCTTTCGGTGAAGGCCGCCGAATAGACATGCACCTCGCCGCCGAATTCCTCGTGCCCGAGCTGCGCTTCCCACAGCCCGCTGGCGCAGGTGCCGCGCAGGTAGCGCCGGATGAGCGGCGCCAGCGCGAACATGGAAAAGGCCTTGAGCGCCAGCAGGACTTTTGCGCCGGATTCACGCTGCACGCGCTCGAGCACGCGCAGGTTGCGCTCCACGGCCACCTCGTCCACCACGAAGCAGGGCGAGGGCACCCGGGAGGGATCGAACTGCGCGAAGGTATCGGCCGCGAGAGGCCGCGTTTGCGCGTCAGACAAGGTTGAAGTCCGGCTCTTCGATGACCTGCCAGGGCAGGCCGTGGCGGTTCATGTTATCCATGAAGGGATCGGGGTCCATCTGTTCCATGTTCCACACGCCCTCCGCCGCCCAGATGCCTTCCAGCATCAGCTTGGCGCCGATCATGGCCGGCACGCCGGTAGTGTAGGAAATGGCCTGCGACAGCACTTCCCGGTAGCAGGCCTGGTGATCGCAGATCTGGTAGACAAACACCTTGCGCGGCTTGCCGTCCTTGAGGCCGGTGACGTGGCAGCCGATGCAGGTGCGGCCCACGGTGCGCGGCCCCAGCGTGCTCGGGTCGGGCAACAGCGCCTTGAGGAACTGGATCGGCACGATCTGCTGGCCCTGGAATTCCACGGGGTCGATGCGAGTCATGCCCACATTGCCAAGCACTTCCAGGTGCTTGAGATAGCTGTCGCCGAAGCTCATCCAGAACTGCGCCCGCTTCAGCGTGGGGAAATGCTTGACCAGCGATTCCAGTTCCTCGTGGTACATGCGATAGATGTTGTAGGTGCCCACGTCGTCCGGGCAGGTGAAGCTCTGCTTGAGCGACATGGCCGGCGTGGTGACGAACTCGCCGTTTTCCCAGTGCCGGCACTCGGCGGTGACTTCGCGGATGTTGATTTCCGGATTGAAGTTGGTGGCGAAGGGATAACCGTGGTTGCCGCCGTTGACGTCGATGATGTCCAGCGTATGGATTTCGTCGAAATAATGCTTCTTGATCCACGCGGTGAACACGTTGGTGGCGCCGGGATCGAAACCGCTGCCGAGCAGGGCCATCCGCTTGGCGCGCTTGAACTTGTCGTCGTACGCCCACTGCCATTTGTATTCGAACTTGGCGGTATCGAGCGGTTCGTAGTTGGCGGTGTCGAGGTAATCCACGCCAGCTTCCAGGCAGGCATCCATGATGCTCAGGTCCTGATAGGGCAGCGCCACGTTGATCACCAGCGCCGGTTCCACCTTGCGGATCAGCGCCACCAGTTCCGGCACGTTGTCGGCGTCCACCTGCGCGGTATGGATCGTGCGCCCCTGCTTCTGCCGGATCTGTTCGGCAATCTTGACGCATTTCGATTCGGTGCGGCTGGCCAGCGTGATTTCGCTGAACACCTCGGGCACCTGCGCACACTTGTGCGCCACCACCTGGCCCACGCCGCCCGCGCCGATGATCAATACCTTCGCCATGTCTGCCTACCTCGTTTGTCGATCCGGTGCGCCGTTGCCGGCGCCGGCACGATCAATCCTCTTTTTCGTAGTACGTGTATCCGTTCAGGCTTTCGTTGAACAGCTTGATGATCTGCTGCCGTTCACGCGCGGTGATGCGGCCCTCGCGCACGGCGCGTTCGGCGGTGTTGCGGTGGCGCAGCTGCATTTCCTTGGGATGGAATTCCACGTAGGACAGCACGTCGCTGATGGCGTCGCCGTGCATCTCCTTGACGAAATCGAAGCCGCCGTCGCGGTTGATGCGCACGCTCACCACGTTGGTGTCGCCGAACAGGTTGTGCAGATCGCCCAGCGTTTCCTGGTAGGCGCCCACCAGGAACACGCCGAGATAGTATTCCTCGCCTTCCTTCATTGCGTGCAGCGGCAGCACCTTGACCACTTCCTCCACGCCCACGAAGCTGTCGATCTTGCCGTCGCAGTCGCAGGTAATGTCGGCGATCACCGCGCTGCGGCGCGGTTCTTCGTTCAACCGGTGCAAAGGTGCCACCGGAAACAGCTGGTCGATGGCCCAGGTGTCGGGCAGCGACTGGAACAGGCTGAAATTGCCGTAGTAGATGTCCGCGAGCGATACCTTGAGGCCTTCCAGATCGGACGGCACGCGGGCCATGTTGTCGGTGATGTCGGCGATCTTGTGCAAGAGATCGAGGAACATGTTTTCCACCGCGCTGCGGGTGCGCAGGTCGAGCTGGCCGCGCTTGAACAGCTCGCGCGCCTCGTTGCGGTAGAAATGCGCATCGTTGTAGCACTCCTGCACGCGGCTTTCGCTGAGGTTGCCGTAAACGTCGCGCATGCGCGCAAGCAGGGGGTCTTCGTCCTCGTGCGCTTCCGGCAGGCGGGCGGGCTCGAACGTGGTGGTGTCGAGCACATTGAAGATCAGTATCGAGGAATAGGCGATGGTGGCGCGGCCCGATTCGGTAACGATCACCGGATGCTCGATTTCGTAATCGTCGAAGGTGTTCTTGAGCGTATCGACGATGTCCTCGCAATATTCGCTCAGGGAATAGTTGCGGCTCTGCCCGAAATTCGAGCCCCAGCCGGTGTAGTCCACCGCCAGGCCGCCGCCAAGGTCGATGTATTTGAGATTGGCGCCTTCCTTCACCAGGTCGGCGTAGAAGCGGCACACTTCGACGATGCCGCTGCGGATGTCCTGAATGTTGGGAATCTGCGAGCCGAGATGGCAGTGCAGCAGCTGCAGGCAATGCAGCATGCCTTCTTCCTTGAGCAGGTCCACCAGGTCCACCAGCTGGGTGGCGGTAAGCCCGAACACGCTGCGGTCGCCGGAGGTGGAGTTCCAGTGGCCGCTGACGTTGACCGTGGTCTTGATGCGCACGCCGATGATCGGCTCGATGCCGAGCGCGCGGCTGCGTTCGAGGATGATCGGAATCTCGGTGGGGGTTTCCACCACGAACACGTAGATGAACCCCAGCTTGATGGCGGAAAGCCCAAGCTCGATGAATTCCTGGTCCTTGTAGCCGTTGCAGATGATCAGGCTGCCCGGCTCCTCCAGCGTGGACAGCGCGATCATCATCTCGGCCTTGCTGCCCACTTCGAAGCCGTGCTTGTAGCGGGCGCCGAACGCGGCGATTTCCTCCACCACCTGCGCCTGCTGGTTGACCTTGATCGGATAGACGCCGCGATACCCGTTCTGGTAGCCGAGCGTTTCGATGGCGTTGCCAAAGGCGGTGTTGAGGCGGTGAATCTGCGCGTCGAGAATGTTTTCAATGCGCAGCAGCACGGGCATGCGCAGATCGCGCTCGAGCATGCCGTTGATGATGTCCAGCAGCTCTACCTGGGCGTTGAGGGTGCGGGCGGTGACGTTGCCGGACTTGGACACGCCGAAATAATCGTTACCCCAGCGTTCGAATCCGTACAGCTCGTTGGATTGCTCGATGGTCCATTCGGCCTGCTCGATGGCGTTCAATGCTCGATGTCCTCCGCGATCAAACGTGGAATCAAAGAATACTTGCGCGGGGAAGCCGGGCGCAAATACCCCCCAGTTCAAGGAGGCGCGATTGTACCGACTTCGGTCCTCAAATCTACTGAATTTGTATGAAAATCGAGTAAGGAAAGGCTTGGGTGGGCAAGGCTAGCTCAGCGGTCGACCGCGCGTTTCCGGAATCAGGAACAGCAGCACCGCCACACCCAGCACCGTGGCCACCAGCGGATACCACAGTCCGAAATAAGGATTGCCGTTGGCCGCGGCCATGGCGAAGGCGATGGCGGGCAGAAAGCCGCCGAACCAGCCCGAGCCGATGTGAAACGGCAGCGACAGGCCGGTATAGCGGATGCGGGTGGGAATCAACTCGAACGCCATCAGCGGCCCAAGCGCGTACACCATGGTGGCGGGCAGCACCAACAGCAGCAACAGCACCGTGACCAGCAGCAGGTTGGCCCGGGCCGGATCGGGCGCAAGCACGTAACCTTCCTTGGTCAGGAGCGCGCTCAGCCGCTCCTGGAAATCGCGCTGCGCCACGGCCAGCCCCACCGGCCCGAGCGCGCGCCCGTCCACGCTCTGGATCGTGGACGTGCCCACCTGCACCACGGCCAGGGTGCCGGGCGAGCCCTCGGCATTGCGGTAGCTGACGCCCATGAGGGTCAGCGCGCTCTTGGCGATGTCGCAGGAGCTGGCGAACGCGGCCTGCTCCACCGGATCGAACTGCCAGGAACATTCCTGCGAATCGCTGGTGACCAGCACCGGCGCCGTGATCGAGGCGGTGGCAAGCGCCGGGTTGACCGCATGGCCAAGCCCCTGGAACACCGGCACCATCAGGATCATCGACAGTGCCGCGCCGGTCAGCAGCAGCGGTTTGCGCCCGACACTGTCCGACCACCAGCTCCACAGCATGTAGAACGGCAGGCTGATCAGCGTCACCACCAGCATGATGAAGGTCATGGTGGCCTGCGGCAGCTGCAGGATGCGGATCAGGAAGAATTGCGCGTAGAACACCGCGGTGTAGAAAATCACGCCCTGCGGCACCATCAAGCCCAGCAGGATCACCAGCATCAGCCTGAGATTGCGCCAATCGCCGAAAATCTCGCCCACCGGCCGCCGCGCCGTGCGCTGCATGGCATCCATCCGGCGGAATGCCGGGGTTTCCTCCAGATGCAGCCGGTAACGCAGCGACACCGCCATCAGCACGATGGAAAACAGGAACGGCAGGCGCCAGCCCCACTGATCGAACGCCGCTTCGCCCAGGCTCCTGCGCACCAGGTACACCACCAGAAACGACAGGAACAGGCCGGCGCCGCCCGCCACCTGCAGCCAGCCACAATACAGCCCGCGCTGCCCGGCGGGCGCATGTTCGCCGGCATAGACCACCGCGCCACCGTATTCGCCACCGAATGCCAGCCCCTGCAGCAATCGCAGGGCGATCAGCAACGCCGGCGCCAGCAAGCCCACCGATTCATAGGACGGCAACAGGCCAATGCTGAACGTGGCCAACCCCATCAGCGTGATCGTCATCAAAAAGGCGCGCTTGCGCCCCTTGCGGTCGCCAAGCGACCCGAACACCAGCGCGCCGAGCGGGCGCACCAGATAGCCGGCGGCAAAGGTCAGCAGGGTAAAGACGAACGCGGCCGTTTCATTGAGCGCCGAGAAGAAATGCCGGGAAAACAGTGGCGCCAACGATCCATAAAGGATGAAGTTATAGGCTTCGAACGTCGTGCCCATCGCGGTGGTGAACACGATACGATCCAGCCTGTGTGCTGATTCGGGCGTGGCATTCATAGGGGAAATCGGCCGGCCAGGCCGGTGGCGTCCGGCCTTGATTTTTGGCCGATATGCGTAAAAGGGCACCATTGTGCCAGCCAAATAGGGAAAAAGTGTTGAAGGTACCCGCAGCCTGATAGGCTAGGGCCTCCCAATATTCAGGCAAGGAGGAATTTCCCATGTCGGTAGACGTGAAATACACCACCCGGGCCACGGCGGTGGGTGGCCGCGACGGCAGCGCGAAATCGGAAGACGGCAGCGTGGACGTGAAGCTGGTGGTGCCCAAGGAACTCGGCGGCCCAGGCGGCCCCGGCGCCAACCCCGAACAACTGTTTGCCAGCGGCTATGCCGCCTGCTTCCTTGGCGCCATGAAGGTGGCCGCCGGGCAGGAGAAGGTGCAGGTGCCGTCGGAGGCCAGCGTGACCGCCACCGTGGGCATCGGCCCCCGCTCGGAAGGCGGTTTCGGCATCACCGCCGCGCTCAGCATCAAACTGCCGGGAGTACCCAAGGCGGACGCCGAGCGCCTGGTGCAGGCGGCGCATCAGATCTGCCCGTATTCCAACGCCACCCGCGGCAACGTGGACGTGGGCTTGAAGGTGGAATGACGCAGGATTTGCGGCTGCTTGGTATCGGCTATCTGCCGAACAGGCGGTCGAGGCTGGCGGCGATGCCGAACATCACGTTCTGCTGGTTGAAACTGATCCGGCCGGCGGTTTCGCGGCGGTCGTGTCCAAACGCCACGAACATGTCCACCCAGGTGGAATAGGCGTAGTCGAGGCGCAGCTTGATCCCCTGCCCCTCGTTTGCGCGCTGGGTGCTGGCGTTGACGTTGCGCGAGAAGGATCCTGCCAATGTGGTTTTCAGCTGGCTCGCCCAGCGTTGTTCCCAGTTGTAGCGGTAGCTGCTGATGCTGTCCTGGCGGTCGAGGCCGAAGCGCTCGCGCAAGCTGCGGTCGGCCGCGAACGTCAGCGTGGCGCTTTGCAGCGGTTGCCAGCGCAGGTTGGTTTCCCAGGCGGTGGTGTCGGCGATCGTCTGCGGCGCGCCGTTGTCCGTCTGTTTATAGCCCGACGCCAGGCGCAGCTTGCCGGTGCCGGCAATCGTCGGCTCCCAGGAAGCGCCCACGTAGGTGAAGACTTCGCGGCGGTCGATGGCGGTGCCCGCATTGCCGTCCGTGCTCTCCCCCAGATAATCGATGTCGCGCGCGCGGTACTGCAGTTGCAGATCCGCGCCCGGCAGCACGCGAAAACGGAAACTGCCGCTGACATGGTTGTCTGCCTGATCCTTGGCACCGGGACGCGGCGCGGCCGCCAGATAATCCTTCGCGAAGGTACCGGCGCCAAGCACCAGCTGCCCACGCCGGTTCCACAGGGATTGTTCGTAATCCACATCGAACGTGGTGGTGAGAAAACGCACCGGATCGCGCTTGGCGTCCACCAGATTGGTGGTGCCGGCGCCCTCGTGCGTGTTGAAGTTTTCCGTGCGGAACTTGAGGCTGCGCTTTGGGCCAAGCTCGAAGCGCGCCACGTTTTCCAGCTTCCAGTCGACGTAGTCCGCGGTGCCGGCCGCGGAATAGATGCCGTTCTGCACCTCCATCGTCGAGGAAAACTGCCGCCGCTCGCCCACCACGACCGCCTTGATCCGGGGCCGGAACAGCAACAGCTCCGCGCTTTCCTCCTCGCCGTTCGGCAACAGCACGCTGCCGGTGGGCGTTACCTTGGTGTTGAAGTCGGGAATCACCTCGATGGCGCCGACGTGAAACTTCTCATACTCGATGGCATGGGCAAGGGGCGGCGCCATGCCGAGCGCGATTGCCGCACTCAGCTGCAGGGCCCGCACGCGGCCCTGGAAATTGGACAGGCCGCTTGCGCTGCGCGCGGCCTTACTCTGTTGCATCGTCGCCCTCGATCATCGCCGCCGCGGCGAAATCGCGCCGATTTCACGGCCTTTGCGCGGCTGGCTTTGGTGTGATGCGAGAGGCTAAAGAGAAAATATGGTTTTTTTGGGGCGCAATCCTGATGCCTGCGCGGCAAATGCGGTATTTCTGCGGCATTTCCCGCAATTACCTGACACCGAACGGGGAGTGCGCAGGCCAACCCGAGTTGGACCCCGCTTGCGGCAATTCGTGCCCACCGCCGCGCGAAATTAATCAGAAACTCCCGCAAATCTCCCATCCCCTTCACACACGATCCCTACACTGCCCGCCCGTCGAGGAGTCCCCTTTAGGCATTGATCGTGGAGAAGCGAATGAAATTGAAGACTGCAATTCTGAGCCGCGCCATCGCGGATCTGACCCTGGCGCTGTCCTGTGGCCTGGCGCTGTTGCCCGGCGTTCTGGCCGCCGCCGACGCCCCGGCGGACATCGAAACCGTCTCGGTGATCGGCCGCGGCGAATCGCGCCAGGTACAGCGCATCACCAGTGAAAACCAGGAAGTGCTGCCGCCCGGCACCAGCCTGCAGAAACTGCTCAACATCCTGCCCGGCGTCAACGCGCAGTCGATCGACGCGCTGGCCACCAACGAACAATCGATGACGATGAGCCTGCGCGGCTTCAACTCCACCAAGCTGGGCTACACGCTCGACGGCATCCCGCTTGGCGACAG
>DATMFX010000169.1:0-5431 GCA_035555995.1 Hyphomicrobiales bacterium
GCGTGCGTTCGGTGCCGTTGAGCGCGTAGTAGGGGGTAAAGGCGGGATCGCGCGAAATCCAGCGCACCGTGCCTTGCAACGGCGCGGCTTCGCCGTCCACCAGTACCTGCACCGTGGCGCCCACCGCCATGCCGGCGCGCCGGGTTTCGGGCAGGTAGAGCCGGGCGTAGGGCGCGCCGGGTTCGAGCAGTATCGCCACGGGGGTGCCGGCGCTCACGCGTTCGCCGACTTCCCAGGGCAGGCTGTCGAGCAGGGCGGCGCGCGGCGCGCGCAAGGTCAGTTCCTCCAGACGCAATTGCTCGGCGGCCAACGCGGCCTGGGCGCCCTGCAACTGCGCCTGGGTCAGCGCGATGTCTTCGCTGCGGCTGCCGGCCTGCAGCAGGGCCAGCTGTGCGCCGGTATCGCGCAATTGGGCGGCATTGCCGTCGCGCCGCGCGGTGGCGGTATCGAGCTCGGCCTGGGAGGCCAGCCGCTGCCGTGTCAGGTCGCTGATGCGGGTCAGTTCCTTGTCGCTTTCGGCAAGCGCCACGGCGGCGTTGTCGCGGCGGGCCTCGGCGGCAGCGAGTTCTTCGGGGCGGGGACCGTTGCGCAGTTTTTCGAGCGTGGCGTCGAGCGCCCGCACCTCGGCCTGGGCGCGTTCCACCGCGCGCGCCTGGCGCGTGGTGTCGAGCTGCACGATCACGGCACCGGCTTCCACCCGGCTGCCTTCGGCAACCGGTTGGTCCGTAATGAACTCGGCGGCGGTGGCGGTGAGCAGGAGGCGGTCGCGTTCGAGAGTGCCGAGCGCCTGCGGGGTATCGTCCTGGGAACAGGCGGCGAGCAGGCCGCACAGCAGCACTGCCGACAATTGCTTAAAGGTGCGAGCCAACGCGATTGCTCCACTGCGTCCACGGAACGGGTGCAGGTTATCGGGCATGGCGCCGCGGTGCAAACCCCTATATTCTGTAACGCGTCCGATTGTGCGATTGCGCCGGTTGGCCATGGCGGCAGCCGGGTCCATTCGTCTCGACTATCCGTACAGGCATGATCAAACCGTACAGGCATGATCAAAAGGACCATGATAATGAGAACAAAAACCCCCTATCACCTGCTTGGCTGTTGCATCGGGTTCTGCCTGGGCACAAGCCTCGCCTCGGCGGCCGAACCGCCGGATTTCAGCGGCAGCTGGACCACCTATCGCGGCACGCCCTTGGCGGGCGCGGTGGCGCTGGTTGGCGGCGATGTGAAGCTGAAGCCGGAGGCGGAGGCCGCGCGCAACGATTACCTCTCCATTACCGAAGGCACCGACTACAGCCCGGGCAATGCCTGCGTGGGCTACGGCATGCCGGCCTCGATGCTGGGGTCCGGCGCCTACCCGATGGAAATCATCCAACGCCCCGACCAGGTGTTCGTGATCTACGAAGCGCACAACGAGATGCGCCGCTTCTACCTTGGCGATGAAATCGGCGATCCGCACGATTTCTTTCCGGAACGCAACGGCTATTCCACGGCGCGCTGGGACGGCGAACGCCTGCTCGTCGATACCGTCCGGTTGAAAACCCAGGTGGACAGCCGCTATCCGCACAGCGACCAGGCCACGATCCACGAGGAATATTATCTGGACACGCCGCAGGAAGACGGCACACGGGTGCTGGTGGCGGAATTGACCATGACCGACCCCGCCTGGCTGGAGGAGCCTTTCGTCACCACCAAGCGTTGGCAGGAAATGCCCGACTACCACGTGCTCAGCTACGAATGCAGCGAACCGAAATGGCTCGATGAAATGCAGCATCTCTACGACGCTGCCGGGTTGAACATGGTGCAGGAATGACGCCGGGCGGCGCACTCATCCGGGAAAGGAGGAATTTTCGTGAATAGCCTGATCAAATCGTTGTTCGTGCTGTGTACCGCCACGCTGCTGGCCACCACCGCCGATGCCCATCATTCCGCCGCGCAGTTCGATTTCGTCAACACCGTGCTGGTGCAGGGCAAGGTGAAGTCGGCGCGTTTCGCCAACCCCCACATGCGCCTGGTGCTGGAAGTGAGCGACGCCAATGGCGCGCATGAAGTCGAGTTCGAAGGCCACAGCCGCAACAACATGCGGCGCCAGGGCCTGATGCCGGAAATGTTCGGGGTGGGGGATACCATCACCATCCGCATCGCGCCGATGCGCAGCGGTGCCGACGGTGGTTACGTGACCGCGCTGCGCACGCCGGACGGCAGTGAAATCGGCCAGGTGACGCGCGCGGATTGACGGTTCACCGCACGCGTTTGGAAAGGAATCCACCCGGCGCCGGTTATGCCGCGCCGGGCGGGGTTGTCACTGCTGCGGTGATGCCGCCATTGCCTCGGCGCGGCGCGAGAGCAGCCAGTTCTTGATGGCGTACAGGTCGTCTTCGTCCACCCATTCTCCGAGATTGGGCATGCCCAGCCCGGTATAGGCGCCCTGGCGCACGATGTTGTCGATGATGTCGTAGGTGGCGGGCAGAGCGTAGCGCAGGTCGGCAAGCGAACCGCCGGATACCGCGTTGGCGCCATGGCAGACCATGCAGCGCTTGCCGTAGAGATCGGCGCCGGTGGCGAGTACGGTGGGATCGGCATCGTAGTCGATGGCGCTCAGCGGGTTCATCGGCTGGCCCTGCACCGGCACGATGTTCTTGTCGCCGCCGAGCTTGAAGGTCCACAGGCGTCCTTCCCCCTTGAAAGTATCGGTGGCGCTGCGGCTGATCAGCCCGGACGCGCCGCCCCAGCCTACCAGCACCGACACGTATTGCGCGCCGTCGATCGCGTAGGTAACGGGCGGCGCCATGATGCCCACGCCGAGGTTCGCCATCCACAACAGATCGCCGGTGTCGGCGGTGAAAGCGCGCAGCTCGCCATCGGCGCCGCCCTGGAACACCAGGTTGCCGGCAGTGGTCAGCGTGCCGCCGTTGATCGTGAACGGATAGTCCACTACCCAGCGTGGCTGGCGCGCCACCGGATCCCAGGCGACGAGCACGCCGGGCGAGTCGTACACGGGACCGGCGCCGGGGCCGTAGTCGCCCTGCGCGCGCTGATCGAGCCCGGCCAGCGTGCCGAAGGTAACGCCGGTGTTCCAGGTGCCGGGTTTGTGTACGAAGCCGGCTTCCACTGAATACGGGAAGCTGCTGCCCTGCATGGTGGGCAGGTAGATCAGGCCGGTGTTCGGGTTGTAGGACATCGGGTGCCAGCTGTGGGCGCCGCCGGGGCCGGGTTTGACCATGGCCACGGCATTGTCGTAGCGCGCCTGCGGCGTTTCCACGGGGCGCCCGCTTTCCAGGTCGATGCTGCTGGCCCAGGAGACTTCGGCGTAGGGATCGGCGGAGAGCAGGTCGCCGGTGAGGCGGTCCAGCACATAGAAAAAGCCGTTCTTCGGCGCCTGCATGATCACCTTGCGCTGTGTGCCATTGATCACCAGATCCGCCAGCATCAAGGGCTGCACCACGGTGTAGTCCCAGTTGTCGGCGGGGTTCACCTGGTAGTGCCAGGCCACGCGGCCGTCGTCGACGCTCAATGCCACGATGGAAGACAGATACAGGTTGTCGCCCACGCCTTCGCTGCGCAGTTCATGGCTCCAGGGCGAACCGTTGCCGGTGCCCACGTACACCAGACGCGCGTCGGGGTCGTAGACGATGGAATCCCAGGGCGTGCCGCCCCCGCCCACTTCCCACCAGTTGCCGGACCAGGTGGTGGCGGCAAATTCCATGTCAGGGTTTTCGAAACCGTCGGCGGGATTGCCGGGCACCACCCAGAAACGCCAGGCCTCATTGCCGGTTTCCGCATCGTAGGCGGTGAGATAGCCGCGGGCGCCAAGTTCGGCGCCGCCGTTGCCGATCAGCACCTTGCCATCGGCGATGCGCGGCGCGCCGGTGATGGTGTAGGGGCGTTCCTGGTCCGCGGTGAGCACGTCCCACACCACGCTGCCGGTCTTGGCGTCGAGCGCGATCAGGCGGCCGTCGATGGTGCCCACGTAGACCTTGCCGTTGTGATAGGCCACGCCGCGGTTGACCACGTCGCAGCAGGCTTTCCAGCCGATTGCCTTGTCCACCCGCGGGTCGTAGTTCCACAGGAGTTCTCCCGTGCGTGCGTCGAGCGCGAACACACTGCTCCAGGGACGCGTGCCGTACAGGATGCCGTCCACGATCAGCGGCGTGGCTTCATGGCCGCGCACTTCGCCGGTGTCGAAACTCCAGGCCAGGCCGAGGTCGGTCACGTTGGTGGTGTCGATCTGGTCGAGGGGACTGTAGCGGGTTTCGCCGACGTCCAGGCCGTAGCTGGTCCATTCGGTATCGGGCAGGGATTCGCTTGCCGGCGGCGCGGTGGTGGTGACGTCGGTGGGTGATTCGCCGGAGCAGCCGGTCAGCTGCAGGACAGCGGCGCACAGCGCCAGCAGCAGCGTTCGGGATTTGAGCGCGTGCATGGTTTCCCCTTTGTGTGTTGTTGGTATTGTGGGGGCATGCTAACGCAAAAGAACGCTTATCCCAATGTGGGCCTCATGCCCGTTGCTGCTGCACCCGTTCGGCGCGGCCACCGAAGGCATTGTTGATGGCCAGGAACAGTTTTTCGGCCTTGGCGGAGGTGCCGCGCGGCAGGTCGGAGAGCTTTTCCCAACCGTCGATGCGGCGCAGCATTTCCGCCAGGATGCGGCGCCTGTCCAGCGTGGCATGGCCGTAGCGTTCGTTCAGCACCTGCGCCACGCGCTGGCAGAGGCTGGTGGTCTCACTGGGCAGGTCGGCTTCCTTGATGGCGATCCCGAACGCGGTATTCACGCAATCGATATAGAACGAGGTGTCGAAAAGGTCCTCGAGGGTGGTGTCCCGCTGTGGCAACCCCGCCGCTTCGCCAAGGGACAGCAGCCGCAGGCGTGCCGTCTGCTCGACGCTGGCCTGGGCCAGCACCGTTTTCTCGATCTGTTCCTTCGCCGCTCTTCCTAGCGCGTCGGAGTCCAGCAATAGCCCGCAGTTCCAGCCAAGGCTGGCGGCAAGCGCCGCGTACAGGGGCATTTGCAATGCGCCTTGTGTGGGCCACAGATACAGGCGTCCGGCGAGGTGGGGTTTGGAGATGCTGCCGAGGATCTGCGAGAGCTTGTTCAAGATTAGCGCATCGTCGCCGCTTTCTACCAGCAGCGTCTGGCGGCTGCCGAGCAGGCTGCGCATGTCGGCGCTCAGGCCAAGCGCGGCTTCGATCACGGCAAGCGAGGCGCTGTCTTCCCCGGCGATGCCCGCGCTGACCGTGGTATGGCCATGCCGTTCGCCGCTGGCATCGACGCTGCGTATCCGTTCGGGATGAAACGGATCGAGCAACGCCGGCAGATGCGTGGTGTACAGGATCGTGTTGTCGGTTGCGAGCCGTTCCAGCACCGCAAGCAGATCGCGCTGCCCGGAAAAATGCAGGTGGATGCCCGGTTCTTCCAGCAGCAGCACGCAATCGGCAT
>DATMFX010000170.1:0-3419 GCA_035555995.1 Hyphomicrobiales bacterium
AGACTGTCGACGAAACTGCCGGTGCCGAGCCCCGCGGTGCTGCGGGTGAGCGGATCGAGCCCCGCCAGTTCGGTGACGGAATCGAACGTGGAGCGGCCGTCGTTGTAGCTGATTCCGGTGACCAGCAGGTTGCCGAGGCCAAAGAGATCACCGGTGAATTCGAGCTGCCCGCCAAAGCCGCGGCTGGTCTGCTGGCGCCGGCTGCGGTTGTTGATGGCCTGGTCGCTGAGCAGGCCCGTGCCGCTGAGATCGCCGCTGATGTCCTCGGCTTCGAAGTCTTCCGGATCGAAGCCAAGCGCCAGGGCACGGGCTTCTATCAAATCCTCCAGCGCGTCCATGCCGTCGATGTCGTCCTCTTCGCCTTCGCAGATGTCGTCGAGGTCGATATCGAGCCGGTCCAGGCGGTCCTCCAGTTCCTCGGCTTCCTCGAACAGCGCCTGGGCGCCGCCGGCAAATTGGCACAGCCCGTATTCGGACGCGTCGCCGTTGAAGGAATGCGTGGTGTTTTCGCGCCAGTTGACGCTGCCGGAAAAGCGCACGCGCTCGGTCAGCGCATGCCAGCCTTCGAGCGCCACCATCTTCAATTCGTTTTCGGTGGTGTCGGGCGCCGTGAACACCGCGCGGCGATCCTGCGTCAGCATGCCGATCGGCAGCGCGCCGTTGCCGGTCAGGTCGCTGGAGCCCTTCTGCAGGTTCAGGTCGAGGCCGCTGCGCTCGCCGTTGCGCCAGTTGATGCTGCCGTAGACATTGGTGGCCTCCGAATCGGAAAGATCGCGCCAGCCATCCTCCTCGAAGCGGTCGACGTTCACGTAGTAGCCCCAGGTGCCGTTGTTGCCGCCGCTTTCGAGCATGCCGTTCACCCGGCCCCAGGAACCGCCGCTCAGTTCCGCCTGGGTGCCGTCGAAGTTGAAGCCGTTCTTCATGGTCAGCGCCAGGGCGCCGCCAAGCGTGTTCAGGCCGAACACCGGGTTGGAGCCGCCGAGCACCTGCAGGTTCTGCACGGCGGATTCGGGCAACAGATCCCAGTTCACCGCATCGCCGAGCGGTTCATTGATGCGCACGCCGTTCTGGTACACCGACAGTCCCTGCGCCAGCCCAAGCAGCGGCGAAGCGGTGAAGCCGCGGAACTGCAAATCGGGCTGCAGCGGATTGTTCTGCGCCGAGTTGATGCTGACGCTGCCGAGGCGGCTGTTCATGTAGTCGCTCAGATCCAGCGCCCCGCTCTGCTCCAGCGCCTCGGCGGTGGCACCCTGCACCGCATAGGGCACGTGCCGCAATTCCTGGCGCGCCTGGCCGCCGGGGGCAATGCCCACCACGATGATTTCTTCCACGGCGGACGGCTCGGCGCCCAGGGCGGCGCCGCTGCCCAGGGCAAGCAGCGCGGCGGTAATGGCGGACGACAGACGGTGAGGCTGGAACATGGCGTGCGGATCCCCTGTTTTTTTTGAAGTGCGCCATTGTAGAGAGCGTGCCGCCGGCGCGGACAGGGAGCGTTTCCCAGTACTTCGGGAAATTTTCCTATAGCAAAAAATCGTGGCTTGGGGCAGGCAGTTTGAGGCGGGCGTGCGAGCACCGCGATGCGCCGCCACGGGGATTTATCCAGCGCTTCCCTAAAGCAGCGCCAACCCCTTGCTCAACGCGTAGCGCACCAGCTCGGCGCTGGTGTTGATGTGCAGCTTTTCCTTGATCAGGGTGAGGTAGTTGGAAATGGTCTTGTTGCTCAGGCCAAGCTCCTCGGCGATCTGTTCGATGGTCTTGCCTTCGGCATACAGGCACAGGATCTGCAGTTCGCGCGACGACAGCGTGCCAAGCGGCGAATTGCGCTCGCTCTTGCCCTGCAGCACCATGCTCTGCTCCAGCGCGGGATCGATGTAGGCTTGTCCAAGCGCCACCTTGCGGATGGCGCGCAGCATGGCGTCGGGCGCGCCGTTCTTGCAGAAATAACCGGTGGCGCCGGTTTGCAGCGCGCGTTCCACCAGGGTGCTGCTGTCATGCATCGAGCACACCAGGATGCGCAGCAGCGGGCGCCCTTCCAGCATGCGCTTGATCGTGGCCAGCCCGCCCATGCCCGGCATGGTGAGGTCGAGCACCACCACGTCGGGATCGTGTTTGTCGAGCAGCGTCAGTCCCGCTTCGCCGCTGTCGGCTTCGGCCACCACGCGCATGTCCGCCACCGTGTCGATCAGGAAACGGTAGCCGGCACGCACTATGGCATGGTCATCGACCAGTATCACCTTGATCACATCCATCGCCTCACCTGTGTCTTGCCTGCGTGATTCCCTGTTTGCGTCGTTTGTCATTGGCAGCATGCTACTTGCGAAGTTTCACGAAGATTCTCACGCCGCCCTCGGGCGCGCTCTGCAACGTGCAGCTCGCCCCCAGCGCGAGGCAGCGTTCCTCGAGGCCGGTCAGGCCCATGCCCTTGCGGGTATGTTCCGGATCGAAGCCGATGCCGTCGTCGCTGACGGCAAGCGTCAGTTCGCCATCGCGCTCCACCAGTGCCACCTGCACCGCGCTGGCCTGCGCATGGCGCGCCACGTTGGTCAGCGATTCCTGCACGATGCGATACAGATGCGTCTGCCGATGCGGATTGAGCCCGGCACAGTCACCGCTGAACTGCAGGCGGCAGAAACAGTCGCGATGGATGTTGTTCCACTCGTCCACCATCTGCTGCAGCGCGGGCACCAGCCCAAGCTCGTCGAGCATGGCCGGGCGCAGGCGGCGCATCAGCCGCTTGAGGCGCTGGCCCGTTTCGGCGGCAATGTCCTTGATGGCGTTTGCCGTCTTGCTGACCACCGGATCCCTGTCGCTTGCCTGCGTGGACAGCGAAAACGCGATGGTCTTGATGGCGGTGATCGACTGTCCCAGTTCATCGTGCAGCTCACGCGCCATGTGGCGCTGTTCGTCTTCCTGAATCTGCAGCGCCTTTTGCCGCAGGCGCTGGTTTTCCGCCGTGCTGTGCGCCAGGCTGTGCGTCAGCTGGTTGAGCTTGCGTCCGATCAGCCGCAGTTCCGGCAACTGGGCGTCGGGCAGGCGCGAGCTGAAATCACCCTTCTCCGCTTCCTCCAGCCGCGCCACGATGGCGGACACCGGCGCCAGCCAGCGCCCGAGCGTAAAGAACAGGTAGCCATTGATGAACAGCAGCACGCCGAGTAGCGCGGCGGTAAAGCTCAGGCTTTCGCGCCAGGCCTGGGCGATGCCGGTGCTGGGGTCCGCGCGCAGCACGATCAGGCTGCCGCTACCATCGGGTACGCTCACCTGATACTGGCGCGGCCGGCTGCTGACCAGCCACACGAACCAGTCGGGCACGCCCGCCACCCGGGGGGGCGGCGGCAAGGCCACGAGATCGCCCGGCCGCAGGATTTCCACGTGCAGGTCTTCGTTTGCGGACAGTTCGTCCAGACGCTGCAGCAGGCGCT
>DATMFX010000171.1:0-5056 GCA_035555995.1 Hyphomicrobiales bacterium
TGACTGTCGAACACCGCTGCCAAGAGGCCCAAGCGGGATTCCGCTTCACTCAGGTCGAACGCGGGTACCGACACGCCCGCGGCAAAAGGATTGAACTCGGCATCCTGCGGATAGGCCGAAGGGCGCACCGGCAGGCGCGCCACGTCAGGCGCCAGCAGCAGGGTCTGGCCGGCGTCCGACAGCACGAACTCAATGAATTGCTGCGCCGCCTGTGGATGTGGGGCACGCGCCAATTGCGCCACGTAGGCGGGCGACAGCAGCGTGGAAGCGGCATAGCGGAAGCCCACCGGCTCGCCGCCCATGCGCGCGCTCTTGGCGAAGAAATCGATGCTCAGCGCCGCGCCGCGCTGGCCGGCCGCCAGTTCACCGATGAAGGAACCGCCGCCGCTGCTCATCAGCTCGCCTTTCGCGGCCAGTTCCATGATCAGCGACCAGCCGGCATCCCAGCCTTCGCTGGACAGGATGCTCTGATAAATCATGGGGGAAAAACCCTGCCAGGCACCGGCAAGAGCAGCGAGTCCGCCAGCGGGGAGGCCGGCAGATCCTTCCAGTCGGCAGGCAGCGTGACGCCATGCTCGGCCATCCAGGCCTCGCTGTAGGCCACGCCCAGGCCAGCCACCTCGAAGGCGGCAAAGCGTGCCTGGGCATCGTCGATGGCGAGCCCGCCGACGCGCCCCGGCAAGCCGTCGAGCGGTAGCGGCAGCGGGGTGAAATACCCCGCGTCCGCCAGTATCACGAAGGTGTCCAGCGTGGGCGCCCAATACACGTCGATGGCGCCGCCCTGTTCCAGCAGGGCGCGCGCATCGTCGGAATGGCGCCATTCCAGCACCAGGTCGATGTCGGGATGGGCCGCCTCGAAAGCGCTCTCGTAGCGGTTGATGAGTTCCTGCGGGTAGCTGGTCATGACCACCACCTGCTCGTCCTGCGCCCAGGTCGACGACCAGGGCAACAGGCTCAACAGCAATACGCTTCGCAGCACTTTCATGTCGACACTCCCGCCGCTAACGCGGCATCAGGTACTGCGATCAATACTGCAGGGTGAACGTCAGGAACCAGCTGCGGCCTGCTTCCGGGTAGCCTTCCTCGAAGGCGTACAGCTTGTCGCCCAGGTTGCGCGCGCCGGCTTCCAGACGCAATTGCGGCAGCGCCTGCCACACGGTCTTGAAATCCACCGTCTCGAACGAACCCGCGCGGCGCAGGCCGTCGGTGCTGCTGTAACGGCTGCTTTCATGCTGCGTGCTCAGGATCAGCGACACGGCATCGATCGGGTTGACCTGCACGTAGGCAAAGCCCTTGTTCTGCGGCGTATCGAGCGGCAGTACCGTCGGACTGCTGATGTTCTCGCGGTCCAGGTAGGTGTAGTTGCCGTGCAGTTCGAACCAATCGCCAACCGTGATGGTGGCGGCCACTTCCACGCCCTGGTTTTCCTGGCGGCCGATGTTGCGCAGTTGCGAGCAGGGCGCCGAGGTGCAGGCGGTGGGGGCAATGGTAACGCTTTCGATCGAATCGTCGATGCGGCTGTGGAACACGGCGGCGCTGAGCTGCAGTGCGTTCTCGCTGGTCAAGGCCACGTTGCCGTCCACGCCCACTTCCAGGTTCACCGCGCTTTCGGGATTCAGACCCGGGTTGGGGATGGCGGACCCCATGCGGTAGGAATAACGATCCTTCATGGTGGGGAAGCGGGTGCGGCGCGCGGCCGACACGTGGCCGTTCCAGGTGTCGCTCAGCGCATAACGCAGGGCGGCCTGGGCGTTCCAGCCATCGGCGGAGGCCACGGGGAATTCCAGCATGGTGGTGCCCTGCAGGTCGTCGGCGCGGCGGCCTTCCTGGCGATCCCAGCCCACGCCGCCGACCAGCGACAGATCCTGGGTCAGGCTCCAGGTGTCTTCCAGGCCAAGCGAGAACACGGAGTCTTCCATTTTCTCGGTGGGCATGCCCAGGTCGTGTTCGCGGTGCATGTCGCGCTTGTACTGCAGGCCGGCGCGCAGGGCATGGTTGTCGATGCGGTTGGAGCCGAGTTCGAAGCTTGCGCCGTAGGAATAGTCGTCGTAGACGCTGTTGAAGGCGTAGGGACGCGTCTGCCCGGTGTAGGTGTTGTCGTCGAACGAACGCAGTAGGTTATAGAACGTATCGTAGTAAACGCGCGTGCGCAGGTATTCGGTCTGGCCCAGCGCGGTGCGCGAGATGAAGTACAGGCTTTCCTTGTCGTAGTCCGGCCACTGCCAGTAGCGCGGGGTGATATTGGCGCGGCCGGCGTAGGGCGGGGTGTTCTTGTCGCCTTCCTGACGCTGGTAGCTCAGCGCGTATTCGTCGGTGGCGTTGGGGGTGTAGCCGAACTTCAGCGACAATTTCATGTCTTCGGTGCCGGAGTTGACGCGCTCGCCCTTGCCTTGCGCGGCGGTGGGCACGAAATCCTTCGGCAGGTTGAAGGAATCCTGATCGGACCAGGACACGTTGGCCTGCGCGTACCAGAGCTGAGTGGCGTTTTCCAAGGTCAGCACGTGATTCTGGGCGTCGCGGTCGTCGTCGTTGTTGAAGTTGACGCTGCTGCGCAAGCTGCCGTGAAAGCCCTCGCGCGGGCGGCGGCTGACCACGTTGATGCTGCCGCCAAGCGTGTTGGCGCCGTAGAGCACGGAGGAGAAACCCTTGCCCACGGAGATTTCGGCGATGTCAAACGTGAGGATGCGGCTGAGGTCGAAGTTGCCGTCATACGGTACGTAGACGGGCACGCCGTCGATGAACAGCGGCACCTGGCGGGAGTTGAAGCCGCGGATGTATACGAGTTTTTCGCTGCGGGCGCCGACGTTCTGGATAGTGACGCCGGGGATGAGGCTAAGGGCGTCGCTGACGTTGTTGCGTTCGAACAGGCGCAGCTGTTCGGCGTCGATGCTGGCCTGGAACGGTGCGCTCCAGTTGCCGCTCTGTTGGCCCTCGACGTTGATCACTTCGATGCTGCCGAGATTGAAGCGGTCGGTGTCTTCTTCTGTTTGCTGTGCGTGCGCGACGTGAACGCCGCTGGCGAGCACGATGGCTGCGCACAGCGGGTGCAGGCGGAATTTGTTGAACATGGTATTTCCCCGATGAGTGCTTTGCTGAGAGATTGGGGCCACGGGGCCCGAAAAGCGCTGTATTTTCTTAAATATAGCGTTGATCATGCAAGGGTTATTTTCCGCGGTATATAGCGGTCCCGGGAGCGGATTTGTGCTATGAACCGGGCGCCATGCCGGGGGCAGCGCTGCGCTATACTTCCCTCACCCATTCAGGAGTGCCGGCATGGCAAGCAGCGATATCGAGAAAACCCTGCGTCTGCGCATCAAGTTGAGTCCCGAGATCATCCTGGGGCCCGGCAAGGCGCAGGTGCTGCGCGGCATTCGCGATACCGGGTCGATATCGGCCACCGGGCGGCTCACGGGCATGAGCTACAAGCGCACCTGGGATCTGGTGAACCGCATGAACCACGATTACCGGCAGCCGCTGATCCAAACCAACACCGGCGGCCAGCATGGCGGCGGCGCGTCCCTGACCGCCACCGGTGCAAAAGTGCTGGCGCTTTATGAGCGGATCATGGAGAACACGGCGCAGGCGACGGCCAAGGAGCTGGCGCAGCTGAACCGGCTGGCGAATCTGGAAGCGGCGGGAACGGCCCGGAAGAAGCAAAAGCAGGAAGCGTGACCCCCCTGCCCCTTCCTGCTTTTGGGCGAGCACCACGCAATTTTTAGGCGAACATCACGCAACGCCGCGATGCGCCACAGACGTTATTCAGCGCTTCCCTGGAGCAGGCTCCAATAACGCGCCACGTCCAGCATGCGGTTGGCGTAACCCCACTCGTTGTCGAACCAGGTCAGCACTTTCACCAGATGCCTGCCGGCCACGCGTGTCTGGCCCAGGTCGATGATGGCCGAGCGGCTGTCGTGGTTGAAGTCGCAGGAAGCCAGCGGTTCGTCGGTGCAGGCAAGCACGCCCGGCGTGGACCGGGCTGCGGCATCGCGCAGCACCTGATTCACACTTTCCGGCGTAACGGGCTGGTCCACGATCACGCTCAGATCGATGGCGGATACGTTCACCGTGGGCACCCTGAGGGCCTGCGCTTCGAAACGATCGGCCAGATGCGGCAGGATGCGTTCGATGCCGCGCGCCAGGCCGGTATCCACCGGGATGATCGATTGGAAGGCGCTGCGGGTCTTGCGCAGGTTGGTGTGGTGGTAGGCGTCGATCACCGGCTGGTCGTTCATCGCGGAATGGATGGTGGTGATCACGCCGTGCTGCACGCCAAGCGCGGCATCGAGCGCCGCGATCACCGGCACGATGCAGTTGGTGGTGCAGGAGGCGTTGGACACGATGGTGTGTTCGGGACGCAGGCTGGTGTGGTTCACGCCATAGACGATGGTGGCGTCCACGCTGGGTTCGGCGGGCTGGGAAAACAGCACGCGTCCCGCGCCCTGCTGCAGATGCAGTTCGCCGGTGGCGCGGTCGGTGAAGGCGCCGGTGCATTCCAGCACCATGTCCACGCCAAGCTCGCGCCAGGGCAGGCGGCGGATGTCGCGTTCATGGCTTACCGCCAGGGTGCGGCCATCGATCAGGAGATTGGTGCCGCTGCTGCGCACCTCCCCGGGAAACTTGCCGTGGGTGCTGTCGTAGCGGGTGAGGTGGGCCAGCGTTTGCAGGTCGGCCAGTTCGTTGAGCGCGACGATCTCGAAACCCTCGAGATCGCCGCGTTCGAAGCTGGCGCGGAGCACGCTGCGGCCGATGCGGCCAAGCCCGTTGATGGCAACGCGGGTCACGAGGCTGCCGCGCTCAAGCGAGCAGTTCGCCGACCACGTCGGCGATCTTCTCGGGCGTAAAGCCAAAGTGCTGCATCACGATCGGGCCGGGCGCGGATTCGCCGAAGGTGGTCATGCCGATCACCCTGCCGTCCAGGCCCACGTACTTGTACCAGTAGTCCACGTGCGCCGCTTCCACCGCCACGCGCTTGCGCACGGCCTGCGGCAACACGCTTTCGCGCCACTCGGGGGATTGCGCCTCGAACGCGCTGGTCGATGGCATGGACACCAGGCGC
>DATMFX010000172.1:0-3150 GCA_035555995.1 Hyphomicrobiales bacterium
TATCGCGACTATGGGATGGTGTCCGCGTTTCCGGCACCGGCCGGCAACCATTTCGTGATATTGGCGGGCATGCGCGACGAGGGCTTGATCAACCTGTCGGAGGAAGTGGCGACGCTGAAGAGTCTCAGGCAGTTGGATGACAAGCTGGATCTGCCGACGGATTCGACCGGCAATGGGCCTTCCTTCGAGGCACTGTACGAGGTGCTTGGCTTCGACAACACCAATTTCGATGCGAGTCTGGTGTACAGCCAGCCGCTGGATACGCGGGTGTTGTGGGAGAGTCGGTTGATTGGGGGTGGTGGGGAGCAGTAACGGTTTTAACCGTTGGTGGCAGGCCCCGCACCCTGTTGGGTCCGGGACCTGCTTCCGCGATTCGTGGCGCGCTCTACCAATCCTTATATCGGGGAGAACCCCAAGATCAATGCAGACCTACGATGGTCAGCTTGATGCTGGTGATGACTTCGCTGCCGAGCGACAGGTCGACGTCGTATTCGCCGGTTTCGCGCAGTGCGCCGTCGGGCAGCAGTACTTCGCTTTTCTCCACGGCCTGGCCGGCGGCGGTGATCGCCTCGGCGATGTCGCGGGTGCCGACGGAGCCGAACAGTTTGCCTTCTTCACCGGAGTTGGCTTCGATGGTGATCGCCAGACCGCTGAGCTTGTCGGCGCGGGCCTGTGCCTGGGCCTGCTTTTCAGCGGCAATGCGCAGCAGTTCGGCTTTGCGGGCCTCGAAGTCAGCCAGGTTTTCCTTGTTGGCGGGGATGGCCTTGGAATAGGGGAACAGGAAATTGCGCGCGTAGCCGGCCCTGACGCTGACCTTGTCGCCCACGTTGCCCATGCGGCCCACTTTTTCCAGCAGAATGACTTCCATCGTGTACCTCGGTCTTCTCAAATTGGTTATCGTTTGTAGCGTTGGCGGAAGTCCGCCACGCTGTCAGCAAATCCCAGCACCACTATGATGGGCGGCGCGAATATCAGCAGCAGGTAGGCCAGTATCAGCCAGCCGCCGCTCGCGTTCCTGTCCGTCACCAGCGCGTGGATGACGGCCAATCCCGTGAGGATGGGAGCCAGGCAAAACAAGGTTACCCAATCCTCCAGGCCAGCCGCTCCGGCCAGGCCTGCAAGCACCAGCACCAACAGTGCCAGCATCATGCGCGGGTTCGGCCGCAGCGCGTGAAATTCGGCGCGGAACCCGCCGGGGTTGTACAGCATGGCCTGGTAGAAACGCGCGACGATCAACACCGCGACAGATACCAGGGCATGGTAGGCCCCGTAAAAACTCAACAACAGGGCGGCCAGTTGCTCCGCCGTGGCAGGCACCAGCTGCCCGTCCTGCACCAGCTGTGGCGTGCTGCCCTGCTGCTGCATCATGTCCAGCAAGAGCGCCATGCCTTCATGGATCATGGCCACATAGCCGGGCTGCAAGGCCAGGCTGAGCTGCAGCCCGATGCCCAGCGCCACGATGGCCACGATCACCTGTGGCCAGGAGGCGCTGCGCCGCAGCAGCCAGGCCAGAGGCACCGCCGCAAGCAGCGCGAACACCACCGTGGTATCCCCGTTGAGCCACCGCAGCGCGGCGGGCAACAGGGCCCACAACAACACCAGCAGGCCTTCCTGCGGACCCTTGCGCAGGGTCACCAGCGCCACGATCGCGGCGCTCAGCAGGTTGACTATCGGGATCAGCCCCAACAACACCGCAGTGGTCGCCGCCTGGCGCCGGCCGCTCATGGTGTATTCCGCTAAACCCCGCATCGGCCTGGCCGGGACTCAGACTTCGTGCGAATCCGTATAAGGGATCAATGCCAGGTAGCGGGCCTGCTTGATGGCAGTGGCCAGTTGGCGCTGATAACGTGCCTTGGTGCCGGTGATGCGGCTGGGCACGATTTTCCCGGTTTCGGAAACGTTGGCTTTCAGGGTTTCGAGATCCTTGTAGTCGATGTGCTCGATCCCTTCCGCGGTGAAGCGGCAGTATTTACGGCGACGGAAGAAACGCGCCATGGTCATTCTCCTCTACGTTGTTCGGTGACGGTGACTTACTCGCTGTCGGCGGTGGATTCACTCGCCTGCGCGGTTTCGGTCGTTTCCTCGGTGTTCTCTTCCTCGGCGCGGGCACGCTGCGTGGCGCGGGCCTTGCGTTCGCGGTTTTCGTTCTCGGCCTTCTGGATCGGCGAGATTTCCGTGATGGCTTCTTCGCGCTTGATCACCAGGTTGCGGATGATGGCGTCGTTGTAGCGGAAAATGCCAGCCAGCTCGTCCAGGACTTCCTGGCCGCACTCGACGTTCATCAGCACGTAGTGGGCTTTGTGGATTTTGTGGATGGGGTAGGCCAACTGGCGGCGACCCCAGTCTTCCAGACGATGCACGGCACCGCCGGCATCCTTGATCATCTTGGTGTAACGGTCGATCATCCCGCCAACCTGTTCGGACTGGTCGGGATGCACCATGAACACTATTTCGTAGTGGCGCATTGAAGCTCCTCGCGGTTTCTAGTCTCCCGACCGGTTCGCATTGAGGCGAGCGGCGGTGAGACAAGGAGTTGAGCGGCAACGCAGGCGTTACCGCGGGTAAAAGAGGTCGCATTCTATAAAAATGGGCCTGCCGAAGCAAGCCGCGGCTGGCCGGGGAGAGGGGAGGTCGCGGAGGGTCTCTGTTCACGCGGCCTGCCGCCTGTGCCACACTGCGCTCCTTTCTTCACGGCGCTGGAGTCATCAATGCTCAAACTGCTCGGATCCCCACTCAGCAATTACTACAACATGGCCAAGCATGCCTTGCTGGCCAAGGGGCTGGAATTCGAGGAGGTGCCGCAGCGGCCCGGCCAGGAGCCGGCATTTCTGGCGCTCAGCCCGATGGGCAAGGTGCCGGTGCTGCAGACAGAGCAGGGCTTTCTTACCGAAACCGGTGCCATTCTGGACTATCTGGACGAACGCTACCCGCAAAATCCGCTGTTCCCCGCCGATCCCTTCGCCCGCGCCAAGGTGCGGCAACTGATCAAGACCCAGGAGCTGTACGTGGAAACGCCCGCGCACGCCCTGATCGGCGCGCTGTTCCAGCGGGAAGTGCCGGCTCATGTGCGGGAAGCCAGCCAGCCGGCGGCGCGCCGCGGCCTGCAGGCCATGGCCTCGCTGGTGCGCTTTGCGCCCTGGATCGCCGGCG
>DATMFX010000173.1:0-3086 GCA_035555995.1 Hyphomicrobiales bacterium
ATAAAGCCCAACTGCCGGTTGAAGGCGGTGGGCGGCAGATCGCTGATGGGTTTGAGCACCGGATCGCTGATCGGATAGAACCTGCCCGTGGCGGGATCGTAGCGCGATTGATCACGCCCCGGCTGGGCAACGTAGTAGTCGATCCCCTCGATCAGAACCGGGCTGCCCTTGATTTCCTGCACGGGCTCGTAGCCATAGTTGCCGGTTTCGATCTTGGTGTTGTTGTAGCCCAGGGTGAAGTTCAGGCTCTGGGTTTCGCTGAGCTGATAACCGTAGCTGGTGTTGAGGCTGAGCTGGTTGGTGCTGTAGCTGGCCAGCCCCAGTTGGGCATAGTCGTTCTTGGTGTACGACAGGCCGTAGCCGCGGCTCACGCCGTCGATGGTGTAGTAGGGATCGAAGTAGTTGAAGCTGTAGTTGGTGCTGAAGGAGCTGGTGTTGGCGAATACGCCGATGCTCTTGCCGGTGCCGAGGAAGTTGGCCATCTGCAGGTTGGCGCTGAGGATCAGGCCCTGCACCTGGCCATAGCCGAGCGATCCGCCGATGCTGCCCGACAGCTGCTCTTCCACGGTGAAGTCCACGTTGATCTGGTCCGCGGTGCCGGGCACGGGGGTGCTCTCGTAGTCCACCTTGGAAAAATAGCCGAGCCGTTCCATGCGCACCTTGGATTGTTCCAGTGCGGATTTCGAGGCCGGCGCGCCTTCCATCTGGCGCATTTCGCGGCGCAGCACTTCGTCCGCGGTGTTGGTGTTGCCCTGGAAGCCGATGCGGTTCACGTAGGTGCGGTTGCCGGGCACCACGAAGAAAGTGATGTCCACGGTCTGATCGTCCTCGTCGATGGCGGGCACGCCCTCGACTTCGGCAAAGAAGTAGCCGCGGTTGCCAAGCAGCTGCGTCATGAATTCCGCGGTGGAGGTGACCAGCTGCTGCGAGAACACCTGCCCTTCCCTTACCTGCAGCACCAGGCGCAGCAGATCCTCGGAATCCACCAGGTCGCCCGCCAGTTCCACGTTGCGCACCTTGTACACGTCGCCTTCGCTGATGTTGACGGTGATGTACACCTGCGACTTGTCGGGCGACACCGATACCTGGGTGGAGGTGATGGCGAAGTTGATGTAGCCCTGGTCCATGTAATAGGACGTCAGGCGTTCGAGGTCGCCGTTGATCTTCTCGCGCGCGTAGCGGTCGTCCTTCTTGAACATCGAGGTGAGATGCGTGGGACGCAGCTCGAACAGCTTCAGCAGGTCTTCGTCCTCGAACACCGTGTTGCCGACGATGTTGATGTGCACGATCTTGGACGGATCGCCTTCCGTGATGTTGATGTTCAGGGCCACGCGGTTGCGTTCCTGCTCATCGATGTCGAGTTCGACGTTGGCGCCGTACATGCCCTGCGCCACGTACTGTTCCTCCAGCGCCAGCTGCATGCCTTCCAGCGTGGAGGGCTTGTACACCTGCCCCACGGCAAGTCCGGCGTTTTCCATGTTTTCCAGCAGCGCCTCGGTGGGGATCAGCTTGTTGCCCTTGATCTCGATGGCGGAAATCGTGGGGCGTTCCTGCACCCGGATGATCAGCACGTTGTCTTCGGTGAGCACTTCGATGTCGCTGAAGTAATCCGAAGCGAACACGTCGCGGATGATGTTGGTGATGTCCCCCTGGTCCACCTGGTCGCCCACGCGGACGTTGAGCAGGCCGAAGATACTGCTGGCCGCCACCCGCTGCAGACCTTCGAGACGAATGTCGGCAACTGTGAAAGGCTGGACTTGGGCCTGGACCTGGAGTGGGGAGAGTTCAAGTGCCGCGACGATGCACAGTGGCAGCGTGCGTTTGACAAACTTCTGAATCATCAAGTGGGAAGGCCTTAAAGCAAACGGTTTACGTCGTTATAGAGCGCCAGGAACATGATACAGGCGATGAGGGTAAGCCCCACCTGCATGCCCCACTCCTGTGCTTTTTGCGGGACCGGGCGGCGGATCAACGCTTCGACGCCATAGTAAAACAAATGCCCGCCATCCAATACCGGGATGGGCAGCAGGTTCAACACTCCCAGGCTGATGCTGAGCACGGCGAGAAAGCCCAGGTAGTATTCCAGGCCGTAGCTGGCGGTTTCCCCCGCCACCTGGGCGATGGTGAGCGGCCCGCTGAGATTGCTCACGGAAATGAGGCCCACCAGCATCTTCTTCATCGAGCCCAGCACGAACAAGGTGTTGTCCCAGGTTTCATCCAACGCCTGTGTTATCGCAGCAAGCGGCGAATAGTTGACACTGCGGTTCATCCAGGCCGGCATTTGCGGAATGACCACCGAGGCGCCGATGTAGCCCTGCTGCTGCCCCTCGGCATCGAGTTCGGGCTGCCCCGCCGCATCCAGCCGCACCGCCGGACGCAGGGTAAGCGCCGCTTGCGCGCCATTTTCGCGCTGCACCACCACCTGCAGGTCACGTTCGGGACTGGTGCGCACGACGTCCAGCCATTGCCCCCAGTCCTCCACCGCGGTGCCATCGGCACTGAGAATCAGGTCGCCGCCCTGCAGCCCCGCTGCCGCCGCCCGCCCCTCGGGCAGGACTTCGGCCAGACGGGCGTCGAGCACCCGGTTGAAGGGCACGATGCCCAGTTCCTGCAGGAAATCCGGTTCCCGGGCGCCGGCCAGCCAGCGGGCAATGGGCACGTTCAGCGTGCGGGAGGCGCCGGCGTCGGGCTGGCGCACCTCGAATTGCAGCGTGCCCGTTTCGCCCATGCGGTCGAGCAGCTGCATCTGCACCTCTTGCCAGGTGCGTGTGGGGACGGCGTCGACGGCGAGTATCTCGTCTCTGGCCATCAGGCCGGCCTGCTCCACCGGAGAATCGGCCTGCACCCGGCCCACCACCGGCGCCAGGCCGCTGACGCCGTTGATGAACATCAGCCAGTACAGCACGATGGCGAGCAGGAAATTGGCCAGCGGACCCGCCGCGACGATCGCGGCACGTTGCGCCAACGGCTTGTTGGTAAAGGAAAAAGGCGCGAGTTCAGGGCCTACGTCGTCCTGTTCGCCGAGCATGCGCACGTAACCGCCGAGCGGCAGCGCGCCAATGGTGTATTCGGTGCGGTGCGGCTGG
>DATMFX010000174.1:0-6486 GCA_035555995.1 Hyphomicrobiales bacterium
CTGAACGCCACGAACGCGATGCCGAGTTCGCGGCAGGCATCCAGCACGGCGATTTCGGCGTTGCGGCTCCACAGCGAGTATTCGGTCTGCAGCGCCGCCAGCGGATGCACGGCATGCGCCGTGCGCAGGGTGGTGGCCGACACTTCCGACATGCCGAGCGTGCGCACCTTGCCTTCCTCCACCAGACGCGCCATGGCACCGATGCTGTCCTCCACCGGCACGCTGAAATCGCGGCGGTGCAGGTAGTACACGTCGATCACGTCGGTTTGCAGACGCTGCAGCGCGTCCTCGCAGGTCTGGCGGATGGTGTCGGGATGGCCGTCGATCTTGCGCTTGCCGTCGGGCCCCTTGAACATGCCGCATTTGCTGGCCAGCACGAATTCGCTGCGGCGGCCCTTGAGCACGCGCCCGAGCAGTTCCTCGTTCTTGCCGAAGCCGTAGAGCGCGGCGGTGTCGAGAAAGTTGTAGCCGAGGTCCAGTGCGCGCAGCAGCGTTTTTTCCGCTTCCACCGGGTCCGGCGTGCCGTAGGCATGCGACATGCTCATGCAGCCTAGGCCGATGGCGTTGACGGTAAAGGGACCGAGCGGACGGGTTGGCATGGGAACTCCTCGACTGACTTGTTGCGACAGCCCAGGATTGTAACGCAGGGGCAGGGCGGGGACACCCCGCGGCGGATGCTGCGATCCGCCGCGGGCGTGGTTCAGTTCAACTCGACGTGAAAGGCGCCGCCGGCGCCGCCCTGGCTCCAGGTGCCGTTGATCTTGCGCTGCGAGGTGGACCCCAGCTCCTCGATGGCGCCTTCCACCTGGTAGCCGTCGGCCAGGGAAAAGCTCACGGTCCAGTCGGACGGATGCAACTGCACGTCCTGCAGGGCCTGGCGCTTGCCGTTTTCGATCACGTAGCCGGTAACGGATTGGTCGCGCTGCAGCTCCATCACCAGCAGGATGCGCGAGTTGGCGCCGTCCACCACGCGCTGTCCGCTCCAACTGCCGTTGAGCGGATAGCCTTCCTGGGCGGGCGCCAGGCTGCCGAGGCACAGCAACAGCGTGGCCAGCAGGGTGTTGCGCAGCGTGCGGGCACGGGTATGTCGGTATGTCATCGGTTGTTCCTCAATTGCCTATCATGTGCAGCACGTCGCGGTTGTTGTCCTGGCAGAAATACTCGTGGATTTCGCCGGAGTCGGTGCCGTCCCAGCTGTTGTAGGTCCAGGCCACATCGAAACCGCCGGTCCAGGTTTCGGTGTAGGCGCCGGGGTCGTCCACGGTGACTTCGTAGCGCAGCGTGTCGAAGTCGGGTCGTGAAAACCGTTCGGTCAAATGCAGGAAACGGGTGTGCGGCAACCCGCCCTGGGCGAACCAGGTTTTCTCGTTGAAGCCGTTGGACTCCACCACCAGCGTGTCGCCTTCCCAGCGCGCGCTGGTGTAGCCCATGTAGGTGCCGATGGTGTCGGGATCGTCGATGTCGGGCAATGGACGTTGATCGGTATAGACCACGCGCCAGGTGCGCGGCCCGCCGCCGAACACGAAGTACACCCGGTTGAGATCCGGCATCTGTAGTATCTCGAAGCCGTTCACGGTTTCCACCAGGCGCGTCGGTCCCGGGGGCAGGCAGCGGGAATGCGGGTCGTCCTTCTGGTTGTTGGCGTCGCGGAAGTCGAACAGCGCCCTGGCCCAGGGCTGGAAGGGCACGTCCTCTTCCAGCAGGTTGCTTTGATGGCTCAGCCGGCCACGCCCGTAGATGCTGCCGCTATTGCCCCAGAAGCCTTTTTCGCCCGGCGGCAGTCCCAGGTTGACCTGGCCGTTGTCGAGCCGCGGCGCGGGTTTTGCTGGGGCGGCGTCCTGACCCAGGGCACCCAGCGGCAGCAGGGCCAGCAGGCTCAGGGTCAGCAGCAGCGGCTTGCAAGTATGCGTCATGATGGTTTCCTGTTCAGGGAGTGACGTTCTGGCTGGAACCGGCGCCGAGCGTTTCGCCATTGGCCAGGGTTACCGTGCGGGCGTTGGCGAGATTGCTGCCGTCGCGCGCCGCGCGGCCGTCCACGTTGACGATGTCGCCGATGTTCAGCGTGGAGCGGGTCCAGCCCAGGGTGCGGGTGAGCACCGCCGGCGCGCCCATTTCAAAAGCCCAGGGCACCACATCGCCGCTGTCTTCGGTAACATCCATGTAGATGTACACGTGCGGATTCTGCCATTCGATCTTGGTGACGATGCCGCTGAGCTGCACGCTCTTTTCGCTGTCGTATTGCGCGGAAAAGGAATGGTGCGCCTGCGCGGCAACCGCCGTGAACAACGCCAGTAGCGCGATGCCGCCGCGCTGGATGAGTGGATTCATGGTCTGCCTCCCGGGGTGGACACTGTGTTGAGGTGGTGGGTGGAGTTGTAGGGCATGGTCAAAAACTCACGTTGAGGCTCAGCTGGTAGCGTCGGCCGTACTGATCGTAGCCGCCCGGTATGCTTTGCCCGGTGCTGCCGGGCAGGATGGCCGGTGGCCGATCGAAGAGGTTGTTCACGTTGAGCGCCACGGTCCAGGTGCCGCCGTTGTCGAACTCGCCGTCCTTGGAAAGACGCAGGTTGGTGTAGTTGCCGGAGGAAACCCGGTTCTTGTCCACGTCGCGGCCTTCGACCCAGTTGATGTTGATCAGCGTGTCGGCAATGTAGCGCTGCTGCAGCTGGATGCCATAGTCGCCGAGCCGGTAGTTGGCGGTAAGGTTTGCCGTCAGGTCGGGCGAACCCAGGGAACCGGCGATGTCGAGCGGCAGGCCGTCGAGCGGGGTATTGGAGCGTTCGATCAAATAGCCGGCCAGGCCAGGGTGAAGCGCTCGTCCAGGTTGTCGAACAGGTTGGGTTCGGCGCGGTAGACGAGTTCCACGTCCACGCCCTCCACCTTGGCCTGTGCCACGTTCAGGTAACCGTTGGCGATCATGGTGATCAGACCAGTGGAGGGATCGCGCGTGATCGCCGAGCACAGGCTTTGATCCTGCTGGATGTAGCAACCGTCCACGATACGCTGTACACCCAGCGAGCTTACCGCATCCTGGATTTCCACCTTGTACCAGTCGCTCGACAGTTGCAGGCCTTCGAACCACGAAGGCTGGTAGACGAAGCCCGCCACCGTGGTGTTGCCGGTTTCCGGCATCAGGTCGGGGTTGCCGCCGGCGCGTACCGTAACCAGGTAGCTGTTGCCGGTCAGCGGATCCTCGGGGTTGCCGCCCTGGCCGCCGCGGTTGTTGAAGAGTTCGGTGAAGGTGGGTTCGCGGACGTCGCGGGAGCGGGTCAGGCGCAGGCGCAGATCCTCGAAGGCCTGGATGTTCAGGCCCACTTTCCAGCTTTCGACCCGGCCGATGCGGGAATAGTCGGAGCTGCGGTAGGCAAGGCTGGTGTCGATGGCCTGCGGGCCGGATGCGGATTTGTAGATCGGCACGCCCAGTTCGCCGAACACCTCCCACACTTCCAGCTCGCCGGAGGAGTCCCGTAGCGACGAGGTTTGATGCAGGGTTTCGCTGCCACCGGTATAACCGGGGGACATGCCCTTGATGCCGAGTTCCGGCGCGTTTTGCGGCGGCCCGAATTCATAGACCGAGGAATTGATCCACTGCTTGTAGGATTGCTGGCGCCAGTTGAGGCCGGCGGCGAAGGAAATCGGGCCGCTCCAGCCTTCGAACAGGTCGCCATTGACCAGGGCTTCGGCGAAATCCTGTTCCACACGGCTCAGCTCGACGCGCGGCGACTGCGTATAGTCCACCGCGGCCTGGCTCATGTTGCCTGCGCCCATGACGTTGTAGGGCACGCAGTCGCGGACACTGTTGTCGAGGCCGATCGGCGAGCGCAGCGGCCCACCGACCACCGATTCCTTGCCCTGGATCGCGGGCGTTGCCGCCAGTTGCGCTTCCGTGGGGTTGTACAACTGCACGCGGCAGACGATGGCGCCGGTGGCGGGATCGCGCACCGCGTCCATGCCGAGGAACATGCGGTCGATACGCGTCTGGCCATAGAGGCCGGCGTTGTTGTCCGACTGGCCCGACTGCCAGGAGATGCGCGCATCCCAATCGTTGGGCAGGCGTGCATCGAGGCCGACGCTCCAGGAAAAGGTGGTGAAGCGTTCCGTGCCGTCGCCGAGGCCGATGTTGTTGTCGCCGATGAAGGAACCCTGCTTGTGCAACTGGAATGAGGTGATGCCGGCGTCGTCCATCGCCTGCGCCACTTCCGCGGGGAGAAAGGCGTTGTCCCGGAAAACCGTGGCGAACGAGGTCCCTTGCAGGTTGTAACGGGAACGGCGGCCGGGCGAGTTGGTTTCGGAACGGCCGATCAAGGCCTGCGCAAAGCCGGAGAGATTGTCGGTAAAGTCGTACTTGAGCGCCGTGAATGCGGAACGTCCGACGGTTTCCCCACCATAGGGTCCATTCTCGAAGGCGCGGTTGGCCACCTGCGATTCCGGGCCGCCCGATTGGCTCTTGGTGGACCCCGGAGCGTTCGGCGCCGCATAGACGTCGCCCTTGATGAAAGGCCGCACGTCCTGTCCATCAGGCGTGAAAGTGTAGCCGTTGAAGGCAAAGGGAATCAGGGGCGACGTACTGGCGCTGCCGGTGCGTGCCCAGATCATGCCGGTAGGCGTGTGTTCCGTGGAGGACACCCAGGGCAGGGTGAGACGCTGCGGCTCGTTCGGCGTCGCGGTGGCGGACACCCAGGCCGGATTCGTCACCCAGCCCCAGCGTTGCCACCAATCGCCGTCGAGCGTCGTGGGATCCCGCAGGATCTGGTTGATGTGCAGCGCTTCCACCGAGCCGACCACGTGCATGCGTTCGCCGATCTGCTTGCCGCCCGCCATCGAGAGATTCCAGCGTTGGCCGTCGCCGACTTCGGTGGCGCCGGTGCCCACTTCGGCCTTGAAGCCCTCGAATTCCCGGTTCAGCACAAAGTTGACCACGCCGCCGAGGGCATCCGCGCCATAGGCCGCGGAAGCGCCGCCGGTGACCACGTCCACGGTGCTCATCAGGGCGGTGGGGAAGGTGTCGATACCGACAGCGCCGGTACTGTCGGCGGGTACCACACGAGAACCATCGAGCAGCACCAGCGTGCGGTTGGCGCCCAGGTTGCGCATGTCGAGCTGACTACTGCCGGAGCCGGCGGCCATGGCGCCGGGAGAGCTTTGCGCGCTGCGGTTGCCGAAGAATTGCGGCAACGCATTGAGCTGTTCGGAGACGGTCCCCCCGGGATCGAAGTTGGTGAGCTCGGGTAGCGTGACGGCGGTTACCGGCACCGGGGTGGTCATTCCCGTCGACTGCCGGATCCTGGAACCGGTGACCATGATTTCATCGATCGACTCGGCGCCTTGTGCGTAAGTCCCCAACAAGCCGCCCAGTGCGACGGCGACAGCAAGCAGCCTTTTGGCCGGCAAAGCCTTAGCGGACGTTTGCACGCCTACCCCTCTCCTCTGACATGTTGTTTTTTGTTATGACTTTTGCGGAATTATTGACTGCTAAATATGGAACAAAGATGAATCGCCCGGAAGAAACTGAGAATTAAAGTGCATTTGTTCGCCGTCGTTGTGAAACCGTCGGGCTTGAAGTAACGAACCGATAGGTACGGTTTGGCTGGGGGCGAATCAAGAGGCAGTCTTGATGTCCGCTGCCGGCATTTGGTGGCAGCTTTCGGCGGAGGAGGGATTTTCCAGGGATCGAAAAGTCTTCAGTGTTCGAAGTCAGGCGCTCAGCGATTTCTCAGCGAAGACAACCCGTTCGTGGCATTGGCCCGGCGTGCCACCTCCGCCATTTCCTTGGACACGATGGTCTTGCCGATTGGCGCCAGCGCGATGCCCGCCAGCTTCAGGTGCTGGATGCCGAAGGGAATACCGATGATCGTAAGGAAGCAGGCGACCGCCGAACACAGATGCCCGATGGCCAGCCACACCCCCGCAAAGAGAAACCACAGCAGGTTGCCGATCAGCCCCAGGCTGCCGGTGCCGATGTCATGACGGTTGTGCAGTTCGCGGCGACTGATCGCCTCCTTGCCGAAGGGAAAGAAAGTGAACTGGCCAATGACGAAACACGCCTTGCCCCAGGGAATGCCCACGATCGTCAGATAGGCAAGCAACCCGATGAGCCACCATGCCAGCCCCATCAAGACGCCACCTAGAATGAACCACAGGAAATTGCCGATTGCGCGCATGATCTGCCTCTGACGGTTATTAGTGACTCTTGGATGTTGTTAGTGTGCGGTAGAAGACGCCAGGGTATTGTGATTTCCTCGACTTTCTGATTTCAAGAGAGCGCCGGTGGTGCCGGCGCCCTCGAATGATCAACACGCGAAATAGCCGTCACACATACTTCCGCGCCCGCTACCGTTGAACATTCTTCCTTGGATAAAACCTGTATGGCGTCCTCCTGACATCGTTATGAGTGAATGTGCCTGAAAGGCAACGTCAGGATAGTAAAAAGTCCGGACTTCGCAAAAAAAGCGCTCAGTTCTTGTCGAGATCCTCTCCCGGCGCGCG